>JAACED010000049.1 GCA_011682695.1 Gammaproteobacteria bacterium | reverse complement strand
CGATACTGACGTCCGACCTTGTTGCGTTCGAGAAGACCCAGCGCCTCCAGATCGAGGAGGTCTGTACGCGCCGTCTGATACGTCACGTTGTGGCTGTTTCGATGCGACTCGAACGTATACACGGCGTCGGCGTGCCGCAACGCGTGTGACAGCAAGGCGAGCTGGCGATGATTGAGGCCTGGGATCGACCGGAGCGTCCGCTCCACGCCGCGGACCTCAGCCACTTTGCGGTCCAGGTGTTCCAGCAGTTCGTCGATCGCCCGCGAGACGATGTCCAGATGATGAAGTAGGAAGTAGGTGAAGTCCGCTTCGTCCGTCTCCGTGGAGAGGAAGGCCCGACCGTACTGGGCCGGTGCCCGATACAGCAGACGCGAAATGGAGAGAAACTCGGCCAGCCAATAACCCTGCCGCAGCATCGAGCGGTAGAACAGCGCCCTCGCGGTCCTGCCGTTGCCGTCAACGAAGGGATGGAGGTAGGAAAGGTAGAAGTGGAGCGCGACCGCCCGCACGATGGGATGAACGAACGGCTCCTCTTCCGATGCGTTGGCGAACGTCAGCAACTGATCCAGGAGGCCGGGCACCTGCTCTGCGGGCGGAGGCGTATGGAAAATGACCGACGCGTCGGTGGGATCGCCCACGACGACACGCTCGTCGCCTGGCTGCTGGATTCTGCCGGCGCCATCAGGGTCGTCGAGGGTGCCTTCTGTGATCATCCGATGGATGTCGAGCACCATGTCCAGGGTCAGATCACGATCGAGGTCGTCTCGGATGAACTGCATCGTCCGGTAGTTGTTCACCACCATCCGCTCCCCACGTGTGCGGGGCGCCTGTCCAGATCGGAGCAGCGCCTTGGCCGCCGGCCGTGTCGTGGCAGCACCCTCGAGCAGGCTGGAGCTGATCGCCTCTTCCATCAGGCTCGAAACGAGGTAGCGATCCCGGGTGCTGGCATCGGTGATGGCTTCAGGCGCGCCGATGCGACCGGACGCGAAGCGATCGATCCGGTGCAGAAGCGAGAGCGCCTCATCGGTGAAGATGTAGGTGAAGCGAGCTCCGGTATTGTCCATGAACGGCAAGCTTCGCCGCCCCTGGGATCTGGCAAGCTTCAGCGTCAGCCACCACTCCTCGAGGGTCAGATCGCCTGGTGGTGTCCGCCTCCTGAGCTCATCCCAGTGGAAGTAGCGGCCCCTGACGGTGGGTCCGGACAGGTGAGCGAGCACTGCCGGCGTTCGTTCTGTGGGCACGGCGGCCAGTGAGGCTGCCAGGGTTGGGGCGGTCTGTGGTCGTTTCATCGGTATCTCGCGAACTACAACGAGTCTAGTAGTTCTACTACTAAATCGTAACGACTTAGTAGTTACTTGACAAGTAGTTCTTGGAAGGCTGCCACGGGCGTACTGGTCAGGTGTGGCACCGACACCGGTCCGGGTATGCCGAGCTGATCGGGCAAGGTACGTTCGCCCTCGGGGTCGAAGATCAGCATGCCGCCCGGCGGGGTCTGCTCATACAGTTTGGAGATCAGCAGCCTCGCCAGGTCCGACTTGCCGCACCCGGCCCTGACGAACACGCAGGTGCGAAGCGGTGGTCGAGGGCCGGTTTGAGCAGGAGCTGACCAGACGTCGAGTTCGCTCCACGTACTCTGGCTCATGGGGAAGCTCGAGCAGGGAGAGGCGTCTGCGACGGGGCGAGTGGCGAGCCCTCGGCCGGCCCGGCACCAACCGGTGGCCGCCGTGGCCCGCGTCATAGAGGCGCCTCGTCTCGGCACTTGTCGCGCCTACCGCTCTGTCTCTTCCCGCCATTCGCTCCATGACGTCCACGTCACGACTGCCTGCTCCGGGTGCAGCTCGAGAACGTGCGCGTCGGGGTCCAGGTCTGAGGCGGTGGTGAAGGCATCCAAGAGATCGCCGAGGCGATGGCCGCCGCGTTCCCTGCGGACGAGTATCCCCACCTCGCCGAGTTGACGCTCGACCATGTGATGCAGCCCGGCTACAGCTTCGCCCAGTCCTTCGAGTTCGGCCTCGACCTCATCCTCGACGGCCTCGAAGCCCGAGCCGGCGATTGGCAGCCGAGCCGGCTTTTCTGAGGTCGGTACGATGCGTCCGAGATGGAGAACGCGGCGGTGCGTGGGTTCAGGTGGCCGGTGGGGGTGACCGGCACGGTCGACGCCCCCGCAGGCGACGTATGGGTGGCCATCTCGACGCCCGGCAACCTCGAACGCTGCCATCCGTTCTGCGAAGAGAACCTGGTACGGGAGTGGCCCGGTGTCGGGTCCCGGGACGAGGTGCAGTACCTCAACGAGGTGGTGTACGAGCGCCGGTTCCGAAACTGGATCGACGGGGTCGGCTACGACCTCGACATCGGCGTCCCCGGCGGGAAGACGTCGTTCGTGTCGTGGCGGATCACGCCGATCGACGACGGGCACTGCACCCTGCGGATCGTCGTCTCCCCGCACGTGCTGCAACGCGTGCCGCTGGTGTTCCGCTGGCTGCCGCATCTGCTGTGGGTGCGCCCCCGGCTGAAGGCGTACCTGTCCTCGGTGGTGCAGGGCTTCGCCTGGTACGTCGAACGGGGCGAGCCGGTCCCCAGGAACCAGTTCGGTACACACCCATGGTTCTCCAGGTGACCGTCGGCCGTCACTCCGTTGGCCCGTCGGGCACTCGACTTCAGGGTTGCCATCTGTACAAGCCATCATGGTGCCCGTGAGATCGAAAGCCCTGGCGAGGAACCTGGCCGTCCTGGCGGTGCTGGCGGTGGTGGCTATCGTCGGGTTGGTACTCACCGACGGGCGTGACGACCGCGGAGATGGCACGGTGGGTGACCTCGTCGCGGTTGCGACCTCCGTGACGGAGGCTCCGTCGACCTCGCCCAGCACCCCGGCCGTCCCGACCTCGACGACGGCTCCCACGATCACGACGACCACCACCACGTCGGCTCCCTCGACAACGACCACGACACTGCCGGCGACCACGACCACCGCGCTGGTCTCGCCGGATGGGTACGTGTGGGTGCCGAAACCGAGTGCTGGGCCGGGCATGGTCGCACCGGGCGGCGCCCTCACCAAGCACCTGGCGGCGGATATTGCCTCCGCCTTCGGCTTCGACGTGGCCGATGTGGAGGCGGCGATCGCCGACATGGTCCTGCCGCCCGAGGCCGGTGGCAACCCAGAAGGGTGGTTGGCGCCTGGTACCTACCAGGTCGCCGCCGACGCCACCGCCCTCACCGTCGTGCAGGCGATGGTGGATCGGCGGGTAGTGCAACTCCAAGAGCGCGGGGTTCCTCGCGACCAGTGGTACCGGGTGCTGACCGCCGCTTCGGTGATCGAGAAGGAGACGTACAACCAGAACGAGAAGCCCAAGGTGGCGCGTGTGCTCGTCAACCGGCTGGCCGGCGGCGGGCCTCTGCAGATGGACTCGATCATCCTCTATCCGGTGCCCGAGGACCGGACCTTCACCACCAGCGAGGAACGGGCGTCCGACCAACCGTACAACTCGTACCGGCACAACGGTCTGCCTCCCACCCCGATCTGTTCCCCGGACGAGGCGTCCATCGACGCGTTCCTGGCCCCACCGCCGGGTGACTGGTGGTTCTACGTGACCATCGACCTGCAGACGGGCGAGACCCGCTATGCCGTCACGTACGAAGAGCATCAGGCCAACGCCAAGTTGCTGCGAGCCTGGCTCGAGGACCACCCCACGCCGTAGCCGGCTCAAGCCGATCCCGTGGGAGGTGCGCCCTGCACCTCACACCTTGAGCGTCGCGAGCCGGCCAAGTCCAACGGATTCGGCACGACCTCACCTGGCCGCCCCATCGTTCGGGAGACCGCCGACCCGGCCAGGTTCCGGACATGGCGGAGATACCGTCCTTCTACGCTCACGAAGGACTGCACGCCGAGGTCTGCGACGTGCTCGGCGTGAGGGGAACCGTCAATTCATGCCAGAGGGCGGGGGAGATCCGTCAGGTGAGATCGGCGAGGCGAAGCAGACCGTCCGCTTCGACACACAGCTCGTCAGCGAACTCGAGATCATCCAGCCAGCGGCCGGGAAGGGAGCCCGCGCCCATATAGGCACCGGCCAGGTTCCCGGCCATCGCCGCGACTGTGTCGGCATCGTGCCCGCGATTGACGGCAGTAACGATCACCTGCTCCGGGTCGTCCGGGGTCTTTAGAAACGTCCAGAGGGCAGCCGGGAGCGACTCCAAAACGAACGCGCCGTTCCACAGCCGGTCGAACGCCTGCTCCGGTGTGAGGTCGAGCATGCCCCGAAGTTCGACGAGTCGGTCGGCGAGCCGCACCGGATCGGGGCCGGCCGACGTGCGGCGCTCCGGCGCACCCGGATCGTGCAGGTCGGCGAGGACCAGTTCGAGCGACTCGAAGTAGTCGTCGACGTCGAGTTTCCCCGGTGGTTGGTGCAACAGATAGGCGACGCTGAACGCCTGCGCGACCGTCGACAGGACCGCCATCGGATCGGCATGGGTGACGACGGCACTCACCGCCGCATCGGTTCGGAGGTCGTCGACATCGAGCGGATGGAGCAGTCCGATCGGTGCCACCCGCATCGCCGCGCCGTTGCCTGCAGACGGGGTGCCGGCCTCGAACCAAGGAGTGCCGGCCTGGAGTCGCAGTACCGCTTCGGTGGTGGCTCTGCCCTTGCCACGGCCGTGTGGCAGCCACGCCACCAATCGGGCAGCGACATCGCCCGGGTCGAGGCAGCCATTGGCGATGATCGAGTCGGCGAGCAGCATGGTGAGCTGGGTGTCGTCGGTGATCGTGCCCTTCGGGCCGCCCCGCCACCCATGCCAAGGCTGGAAGTCCCGGAGGGCCCCGTACCTGGCCTGAATGTCGAAGGGTCGCATGCCTTCGGCCGGGCGTCCGAGCGCATCGCCGATCGCCCCGGCGAGCAGCGTCCCACGGTACTTGGCCGGATAGTCGATCTCTGGGTTGCGGACCAGTCCGATATCAGCGGCTGTGGACGAAAGTCGTCTTGGGACCAGCCGTTCGCTCGTCGAGCTGTACGGGACTGCAGCGTCGTTGCATGGGGACACAGGTTGACGATACCGGCCTGTCTCGGCGTGTGGCACTCGGCGTGGTGCACATCAGAGCCGGTAGGCCGATTCCTCACTTCTTGGCCGGGCGTGCCACCTGCCGTATCTGTCGGTACCGGTTGATAGGTGAGACCCGCCAGGACATCGTTCCGTTGTGACCGTCAGGAGATCGTTCCGCTTCGGGAGGTCGGTTTCCGCCGGGACATCGTTCCGGTTTGACTCTTCGGTTCATTGCTCGAACGAGGAGGCAGACGGTGTCGGAGGAGAAGCTACGTAAAGAGGCGGTTCGGCGTCGGTTGGCCGGTGAGAGCCCCGAGGAGATTGCGGTGTCGTTGGGTCGCACGGCGCGTTGGGTGCGCAAGTGGGTTGCCCGTCATGGCGAGGTAGGCCACGACGAGGGATGGGCCCGAAGGGAGGTCTCGGGCGCCGCTCTCTTCGCCGACCAGGATCGACGATGGGTTACGCGACCAGGTCCTGGCGGCCCGTGAACGGCTGGTGGCGAACCCGAGAGCCCAGTACGGGTCGTTGGCGATCCAATGGGAGCTGCGACGACTGGGAGTGGATCCGATCCCGCCGGCTCGTACTATCGAGCGGGTACTCCAACGGGCGGGCGTGAGCCGGCCCCGTCGACGCCAGGGAGGTTATGTCTCCAAGGGAGTGCCGTATCCAAACCCGGGGAACCTCGAACCGGGGGCTACCCACCAGATCGACATGGTCGGTCCCCGGCACCTGGTCGGTGGCGTCGGGTTCCACGCCCTCAACCTGATCGATGTCGGCTCCCACGAAGTCGGCAACGACATCATCGAAGTGGTACGCCCGCCGCTGATCGCGGCGTCGTTGACAGGAATCTGGTCGCAGGTGGGGATACCGGCAGTCGCTCAGTTCGACAACCACTCCAACTTCCGGGGCGGCATCCAGCCCGCTTGGCAGCACTTCGGACCCGTCGTCGCCACCTGCCTCGATCTCGGTGTGACCCCACGGTTCATTCCCCTGCGGGAGCCGTGGCGCAACGGGATCGTCGAACACTTCAACGACGTGTGGGACAAGTCGTTCTTCCGTACCGAGATCTTCGGAGATGTCGAACATCTCCGAACCGAGAACGCCGCTTTCGTCGCCTTCCACAACACCCACCACCGCTACACAGCCCACGGCGGCGCAACCCCCGCCGTAATCTGGAACGGGCGAAACCGCAACCCGCTATCCGTCGACTACCAGCCCCCGACACGGCTCCCCGCCCGGGGTCGCATCCAGGTCGTGCGATACATACGCTCTGACCGGCGCGTCGACCTGTTCGGCAAACGCATCACCGTCGACGAGAACCACACCCACCAGTACGTCACCGCCATCATCAAAATCCGCGACAAGAAAGTCATCGTCGTCAACCTCGACGGCGAGATCATCCACAACGGCGCCTACGAACTCTCCCCGATCCTGCGATAACCCGCCGGAACGATGTCCCGGCGCCAAACACCCTCCAACAGCGGAACGATCTCCTGACGGAACCTCACCTCCGGAACCAGCGGAACGCTACTCAGCGGCCGGCGGACTCGATCTCGTCATAGAACGTGGCCGCATCCAGTATCGGGATTCCGTACGAGCGGGCTTTCTGTGCTTTGCCCGACATCGATACAGTGTCGGCGGCGACCAGGAGGTCACAGCCTTTCTTGGTGACGTTGCCGACCGGCTGGTAGCCGGCGAGGGCCGCCATGGCTTCGAGTCGGCTTCGAGCTATCGGTTCTCCGTGTGATGACAGCGCCGATCCCGTGAAGCAGATGCGCGTTCCTGGGCCATACGACGACAGGCCGGCCACTCGAGTGGTGAGGGTCACCGGCGGCACGGAATCCGGGTCGATGCCCAGAGCCGTCGCCACGAGGCCGAGAAGGCGATGCTCCTCCGGAGTGATCATCCCATC
Source organism: Gammaproteobacteria bacterium (assembly GCA_011682695.1). Lineage (NCBI taxonomy): Bacteria > Pseudomonadati > Pseudomonadota > Gammaproteobacteria > Gammaproteobacteria bacterium. Next base: position 14,606 of record JAACED010000049.1, on the reverse strand, counting down.
GCGGTGTGCGGCAGTGAGGATCTGGTTGAAGTAGGCGTGGTGGGCTTGCGCGACCTGCTCGGGTGAAAGCCCGATCTGTCGAGCCAACGCGGTGAGGCTCGCTCGCTCGACCTGCGTGATGACCGCGTCATCGAGGACACGGTCCAGCATGTCGAGGTACGCCAGCAGCGTTTCGTTGGCGGTCGGGTATCGCGCTGCGCCGACAACGAGCGGGAGCACCCTCGGGTGGCCCTGTGCAAGGCCCTCCCGTCGGAGCGTTCTCGGTGAGAGGGGCGTGTCGAGACCTCGGACGGTGGCTGGCCGGCCCCGGGCATCGTCGTCGAGCAGGCAGGCAAGGAGGGAGGCGGACGCTCGAGCATCCGCCAGCGCGCGGTGGTGGTTCTCCAGTGGGATGCCATGTCGTCTGCATGCCATGTCGAGGCGCTCGCCCGACAGGCGCAGTGTGCAGAAGCCTCGCCCGGGTTCCAGGATGGCGCCGATCCGCCGGTATTCGTTTGCCAGAAAGCGGGCATCGAACGTCAGGTTGTGAGCGACCAATACCGCGTTGTTGATCCGCAGGGCGAGTGCTGCCGCCACCTCGTCAAACGTCGGCGCCGCCGACACCATCGAAGCGGTGATTCCGTGGACGCTCGTCGGTCCCACATTGCGCTGAGGGTTGATGAGAGTGTCGTACTCGTCGATCACCACCCCGCTCTCATCGATCACGACGGCTGCAACTTCGACGATCCGATCAGCGTTCAACAAACCCGTTGTTTCCGTGTCGATCACAACGAAGCGGTTGGTGTGCGCCGACGCCGGTGCGTGCGAGGCGGCTGCGTTCGCGGATGGCGACGGAGCGGTGCGGTGTTTCGGCGGGCCGGCTGCGCGGTGTCGTCCTCGCCGATTCCAGCTCACTTCACATGCCTCGGTCACTCGGGGACTCCGCTTCCCCAACGCTATCAGAGAGCATGTCTCCGCGCGGGGCTCTGTCGCGCCTATCGATCGGCCTGTCGGGACGCCGTGCACCGTCGCCGTCAGGTCTTGGTCAGGCGCTCCAGCAGCGCATCGGAGCTCTCGCTCATCGAGCCGTCCGACTCGGTGAGGACACCCCGGTCGGTCAGGGAGAACAACCATGCCAGCGCCGGGATGACAATGAGGACCGCCCCTGCGAAGGCGATCAGCAGCCCCGTCAGCACCAGCTTGGGAGCGGCGAACGCGTCCACGGTCACGTTGCCCTCGAGCAGGTACGGGTACTGGCCGACTGCCCAGCCCCACAGCACCGAGACGGTGGCGAGCAGCGCGAACGCGCGGGCGATGACGAACCGGTCACGTACCAGCAGCCACAGTGAGACGATCCCGGCAACCGCCGACACGACGAGGATCGGGATGCCCCGGGCCGACGTGAGGCCTTCGAAGAGCGCGGGGGCATCGGCACGAAGCACCACGATGCCGGCCAGCGCGACCACTCCAGTGGCCGCCCCGGCGCCAAATGCCCGTCGGCGGAAGTAGTCGGTGAGTTCCGTCGAACCCTCCGCCGAGGCGACCCTGCAGACCAGGACGGCCGCCATGAACGCGCAGGCCACCACGGCGAGCAACCCGGCGACCAGCGAAGTCGGGTTCAGCCACGAGGTGATCGGATCGCCGGCTGCGTTACCGAGCGGCACCCTGGCCGAAGCGACCGCTCCGGCGACGGTGCCGAGCAAGAACGGGGTCAGAACCGACGATGCGGCAAAGGTCGCCCCGAAGAATCGCCGGCTGGGCAGCGTATCCGACCACTTCCTGAACGCGAACGCGGTGCCACGCAGAATGATCCCGAACGCTGTCAACGTCAACGGGATGTACAGGGTGGTGGCGATCGCGACGAACGGCTCCGGAAACGCGGTCCACGCGTAGACGAGTACGAAGATCAGCCACACGTGGTTGGCTTCCCACACCGGTCCGATCGCCCGCTCGAGAAGCGAACGGACCTTGGCTCCGCGCTCGGGCCCTCCGGCGAACAGATCCCAGATGCCGGCGCCGAAATCCGCACCCCCGAACACGCCGTAGGCGCACACGCCCACCCAGATGACCACCAGAATCACGTCGGCGAAGCTCACGGTGTGACCTCCCCTTCGGGTCCGTAGGGTGTCGCGACATCCTCACCGGCGGCGAAACGGCGCGACATGCGCCGCAGCACTGCCAAGGTGACCACGCCCAAGACCAGGTAGAGAGCGGTGATCGCGGCGGCGGTCACGACGATGCCCTCGGCGGCGGTCACCGCGTCCGCGGTACGCACCACGCCGTGCACGATCCAGGGCTGGCGGCCCACCTCGGTGGTGACCCAGCCCGCTTCCAGCGCGACGATCGCCCCCAGGCCTGCCAGCGAAGCGAAACGCCAGAACCACACTCCCTGTGGGACGTCTCGCTTCCGCCACCAGATGAACGCGAACCAGGCGGAAAGGGCGAGCAGACCGGTACCCAGGGCCACCATCAGTTGGTAACTCCAATGCACGATGTTGGCAGGGGGCCGCTCGTCGGCGGGCACCGAATCGAGACCGGGGACGACGGCATTGAAGTCGCGGGCGGCAAGGAACGAGGCCAGGCCCGGAATCTCGATGGCGCCGCGAACCTTGCCGTCGACGAGGAAGCCGCCGAGCGTCATCGGCGCGCCGGCGGTCGTCTCGGGGAGCAGCTCCATCGCAGCGAACTTCGCAGGCTGCGCATCGATGAGACGGCGGCTGGCGACATCACCGACAGCCACCTGGAGAGGGGCGGCGATCGACGCGACGACGAATGGGATGATGAACCCGAGCCGGTGGAGGCGATCGGTGCGGCCTTTCAACCGTCCTACCGCATACACGCCTGCGACCGTGAAGCCGGTCAGCATGTAGGCCGCGAACAGCATGTGTATGTACTCGACGCCCGTCGCCGGGTTCAGCATCGCTGCCCACGGGTCGATGTTCGTGACTTCGCCGGCGGCGGTGAGGGTGAAGCCGGCCGGAGAGTTCATCCAGGCATTCACCGACACGATGAAGAACGACCCGATGAAACCGGACACGACGATCGGGTACAGCGTGCGGTAGTGGGTGCGGGCGGGAAGCCGGTTCCAGCCGTACAGGTAGATGGCGATGAAGATCGCCTCGACGAAGAACGCAACACCTTCGAGGGCGAACGGCAGACCGATCACGTCGCCGAACGGACCCATCATGCCGGGCCAGAGCATGCCCATCTCGAAGCTGATGATGGTGCCCGACACCGCCCCGACGGCGAAGAGGACCGCCATCACCTTCGCCCAGCGCTTCGCCAGCTGCAGGGCGTCAGGGTCGTTGTGGCGCAGACCCCTCCGGTGGGCGAGCAGCGTGATGAACGGGAACGCGACGCCGGCCGCCGCGAGGATGATGTGGAAGCCGAGGCTGGTCGCCATCTGGTACCGGGCTGCGAACAGATTGGCCTCCGAAGCGGCAACGGTCAGCACCATGTCCATGGCTCAACGTTATCAAGATCCCGGGCCGAGAGGTGGTTTCGTGAAAAGAAGCCGGGTCGGGGCTGCGCAGACAGCCCAACGGATACGCCGGCCGGGACCCGGCGACACGAATGGCCAGGCGGTCCGCGAGCTGGATCTGGATCGTCAGGTTCGACACCGTTCGCCTGGTACCTTGACCGGCGCGCCGATCAAGGTTCCAAAGGAGTGGTCATGCAATACGTCGTTCCCGCCGATCAGCTCGACGACTACATCGGGTGTGATCTCGGTGTCTCCGACTGGGTGATGGTCGATCAGGAGCGCGTCAACGCGTTCGCCGACACGACCCTCGATCACCAGTTCATTCATGTGGACCCGGAACAAGCCAAGGCGACGCCCTGGGGCACGACGATCGCCCACGGGTTCCTGACGCTGTCGCTGCTCCCGCATCTTCTGTCCTCCACCGGCATCGTGCCCGAGGGCGCTGTGATGGCGATCAACTACGGCACGGACAAGGTGCGTTTCCTCGAGGCCGTCAAGGTCCCGAGCGAAGTGCGGGCTCGGGCATCCCTGGCCGAAGTCACGAAGAAGGGACCCGGCCGCTACCTCCTCAAGACGAACGTGACGGTCGAGATCAAGGGGGCGGACAAGCCGGCGCTCGTCGCAGAAATGCTCGCGATGTTCGTAGTGGCCGAGTGATGCGGGCCCTGGTCTGTCGCGAGCTGGGACCCGCGGACAAGTTGGCGATCTGTGACATGGAGGATCCCAGACCCGGCCCGGGCGAGGTCGTCATCGACGTGAAGGCCGCGGGACTCAACTTCCTCGATACGCTCGTGATCCAAGGCAAGTACCAGGTGCAACCCGATCTTCCGTTCATTCCAGGCGGCGAAGCAGCCGGGGTGATCGCCGAAGTCGGCGACGGTGTGAGCAGCCCGGTGGTCGGCGATCCGGTCATGGCGATCGGCCAGATCGGAGCGTTCGCGCAGAGATGGAGCGTCCCCGCAGCGGCGGTCCTCCCGATACCCGAGGGGCTCGAGTTCCAGGTCGCAGCCGGATTCGGGCTGACCTACGGGACCTCCTACTACGCGCTCAAACAGCGGGCCGGGTTGCAGCCGGGAGAGACCGTGTTGGTGCTCGGCGCCGCCGGAGGCGTCGGCAGCGCCGCCGTGCAGATCGGCAAGGCGATGGGGGCAAGGGTCATCGCCGGGGCGTCAACCGACGAGAAGCTCGCCTTCGCCGCCGAAATGGGCGCCGACGAAGGCGTCAACTACGTGAACGAGAACCTGCGCGACCGGATCAAAGCGCTCACGCAGGGCCGGGGAGTCGACGTCGTCTATGACCCGGTCGGCGGGGAGCTGACCGAACAGGCGTTGCGCTCGACGGCATGGAACGGGAGGCTGCTCGTGATCGGCTTCGCGTCGGGAGCCATTCCGCGACTGCAGCTCAACCTCACACTGCTCAAAGGAGTGGCGGTCATCGGTGTGTTCTGGGGGAGCTGGATCGCCCGGGATCCCGTCTCGTCGGCGGAGAACTTCCGTGAGCTGTTCGCGATGCTGGCCGATGGGACACTCCACCCGGGCGTCACCGACGTGTATCCGTTCGAAGAGTACGGCGGTGCGTTCGGTGCGCTCAGCGGCCGCACCGCGAAGGGCAAAGTCGTCCTCACGCTCTAGCGACAGGTCGCGAACCAGCGCACCTCGCCGTCCAGGAGGGCGAAGCTCGCACTGCCATCGAATGCCGTGCCCTGAAACGTGAACGCGACGGGTGCGGTGTACATCTCCACGGTCATGGATCCGAAGGTCGTTGCGACGGGACCGGTGATGTCGCCGGTCAGCCGGTAGTCGCGCAACTCGAGAATCTCACGCTCGATGAACGCCCTGCACAAATCCGCGTCTTGAGCCTCCAGCACCGCCGGGTGGAGACGATCGAAGAGTACGTCGGCATCGCCCGCATCGATCAACGCGGCGAACTCGGTGACAAACGTCGCGATCGCGTCGACCGGGATCGTGGTCGACGTGGTCGGGGCCGTGGTCGTCGGCGGTTCCGTGGTCGAGGAGGTGCTCGGGACCTCCGTCGTGGTGGCCGAGGTCGTCGGGGAGGTGCTCGGTGCGGTCGAGGCACTCGGAGCAGCGACGGTCTCGGGCTCACCGGGCCTGAGCATCGCGATCAGGGCGATCACTGCGAGAGCGCCGCCGACGATCATGAGTATCAGACCGAGAGTCCTTCGGCTCACGGGCACGGTCCCGGTTCGTGCCGGGACCGCCACCGGGCCAGATTGGTCGCGTGGTTCTTGATTGTGTTCGCAGCCGCGCCGGCGAGGCGGCGGAAGTCCCGCTCCATGCGGGACCGGTCGAGATCCGACACCGGCCGCCACGTTCGGCTTCTGGGGCCGCGCCGCTTGTGCAGCTTGCTGATCTCGATCTCCCACACCTTCTCCACGCACACCCACCCTTCACCCGTTCGGCACTCCATGATGAGATACGGCGTGGCGGTGATCTCCTGCCAGAAGTACGTGACGCGGGCCGTCATCAACCGGTTGTTCTGCATCCACTCGGTCACCTTGCCGGTGATGAACCCGGCCAGCTTCGCGACAGACTCCAGCAGCTCGACGCCCGCCTGGGCCGGAGTCGTCGGCACATCCGGCGCTATGTCTGTTGCCGCCAGGGTGGCATCGATGCCACCCTTGATGACCCCGGCCGTGCTCGCAACGTACTTGCCTGCCGCGTACCCGTTGATGTTCCCGGCAACCTGCAGCCCCGCGCCACGAGCGCTCATCAGGTCACCGACCAGGTCGAGTTCCTGGGCGATCCGCTGGAGATCGAACACGATCTGTTCACCGGCATCTTCACCGTGCTTGGAGGCGGGTTCAGCCTCGACGAACATCGAGAAGTCGACTGTCACGTTGATGCGGTCCGCAGGTCCGGCAGGTTCGGCCTTGCGTTTCGGCTGTCCCTCACAGGGGTCACGTTGCCCAGTATCGTCTCCATCCCCGCTCGCGATGCCGGGCCCGGAGGGTCCGCTCGGGCCTTCTGTCCCGCCTTCGGATCCGGCGCCGGCCATCGCCCGTCCGACACACTCTTCGTAGCGCAGACGCGCGGCGTCGGCGGCTTCGCAGGCCGCGTCGGCGGCTTCCTGCGCTTGGGTAGCTGCGTCACAGGCCTCGTTCGCTTCGGCCTCCGCCTCGGCGATCTCCGCATCGAGACGTTCCAGCTCGGCTCTCGCTTCGGCATCCCGATCGCGCATCTCGTCACGGAATTCGGGCGTCGCGGCCTTCTTCCACGCTTCCTCGACCTGCTGGGCGCTGACGTTTCCTGCCTTGTAGTCGTCCCACAGCTCACCGAGCGCCATCTTGCGCAGATGCAGATCGCGAGACGTGACACGGTTGCCCCGGTCGTCTTCGACCCACCCGCCGTCCTCGGTCGTCCAGCACGCCGGCGGCCAATCGAGGCACACCTCGTCGTATTCCTGCTTCAGGTCGTTCACGTGTTCGCGGGCCTCCGAACACGCCTGTCGGGCATCGTCGGCATGTGCTTGGGCGCGCTCACACTCGGCCAGGGCCGCCTGCCACGCTGCATATTCCTCTTCGCAGGGCGTCCCGGGCTTCTTGAAGAAGTACCAGCCGACGATCGCGAGACCCAAACCGCCGAGCAGGACCAGCCCCCAGGGGAACCCACGCTCGGTCGTGGCGGTCGTCGCGGCAGCCGTGCTCGTAGTGGTTGCCTCGGTCGTAGTGGTTGCCGTGGCCGTCGTGATCGTTTCGACCGGGGTTGTTGTCTCGACCGGGGCTACGGTGGAGACAAGGTCGACCTCGAGCTGTCCCATATCCGCAAACCCGAGGCCGATCAGCCCCGTCTGGTCGGATCCCGTGTCGGCTGCATCGAAACTGAAGCCTTCTCGAACGCAGAAGCTGTAGAAGTTCGCCCCTCCGAGCTCACCGATGGCACCTTTGGGAACGAAGATGCCGACGAAGGTGTTCGCACCGGACGGCTCGGGCTCCGGCAACCCGACGATGACACCGCGGATGTCGTACTCGGGTCTCGTCGTGAAGAAACCCTGGTCCGTGAGATCCAGCATGAACGCGCCGCTGAGATCCTCTTCCTCGGGACTCAACCCGATGCCGAACGCCATGTTCGTTCCACCTGCAGGATCGAGCGGGTAGCTCGGGTGGTTCTCGAACGTGTCCGGCCGGGAGACGTCGTTGATCCACACGACGTATTCGCAGCGCCCCGGAGGCATCGGCGGGGGCATGGCTCGCAGATCGAACCCGAACAGGTAGGCGCCGTCGGAGAACTGCGAGCCGTCGAACGTGCCCATATCGTTCGTGAACGTGTACAGGGGCGGAAGGTCCGGCGTCTCGATGTAGCCCGGACCCGGCACCCAGATGGTGTCGGTGCCGTCCGTCGGTCCGAACAGCGGCCCGCCGGGGGAGAGGTCGGCCGCCCACGCGTCGGTGATGTCGATGTGATCCGGGGTGAAGCCGGGCTCGTCACCGCTCGAATGGACGAAGTCGCCCGTTGGATCTTCGATCTGGCCCTTGCCGGGCGTCGGTTCGCGCAAGAACCGGGAGGTCCACTGCTCGTTCTCCGGGGCGTCGAAGAACTGCAGGACTTCGTCGATGGGGTTCGGCTGTGTGGTCTGGGCCTGCACCGGCGCGGCGGCGAACGCGAGCAGGAGTCCCAGCACGATCACGACTGAGGTACGACGCGACGCCATGGGTCTCCTCCCCTGTCAGGACGTCGAACAAGGTCAAACTATCAGGTGGAAGGACGAAAGAACATGAGCCCTGCGACTCAGATCAACTGCCCGATATCTCTGAACCCTGGGCTCAGGAGTACCCCAGGGGTACCTACGAGCCCAGGGTTCAGAGAGTCCGCGTCGATCGATGCCTGTCGGTACCATGATGGGGACCCTCGGCAAACGGGACGGCGCCCGGTCGGACGCATGAATTCCCGGCAACGTCTACCCGGGTGGACCCATGCGAACTTGTAGCGTCCTCGTTATCGACAACTACGACTCGTTCACCTTCAACCTGGTGCAGATCTTCGGGTCGCTGGGATGTGAACCGATCGTGGTCAGGAATGACGCCGCAACTCTGCAGGACGTGGAAGCGGCCAAACCGGATCGCATCGTGATCTCTCCAGGTCCCGGCACGCCCGGCCAGGCGGGCATCAGCATCGCCGCCATCGTCGAGTTCGGACCCGAGATCCCCACACTTGGAGTCTGCCTCGGTCACCAGTGCATCGCAGAGGCCTACGGCGGCACCGTCACACGCGCCCACCGGGTGGTGCACGGCAAGACGTCACACATCGTTCACGACGGGGCAGGTGTCTTCGCCGGGCTTCCTTCACCGTTCGAAGCAGCCCGCTACCACTCACTCGTCATCGAAGAGGCCAACGTGCCATCGTGCCTGGCCGTGTCGAGCCGCAGCGACGATGGCGTGGTGATGGGTCTGCGACATCGCGAGTTTCCCGTAGAGGGCATCCAGTTCCATCCCGAGTCGTTCATGACCGGACAGGGTCGGATGCTCCTGGCCAACTTCGTGGGAGCGCCCGGCCGATGAGACCCACCGAACTGTCCGTCACCGTGGTCCCTCTTCCCGACAATCGGCCACTGGTGGAGTACTTCGAGACCGAAGCCGGTCGCGGTCCCGCATGCCTGCTGGATTCCAGCCGCCAGGACGCAGGACAAGGTCGCTATTCGTTTCTGGGTCTCGACCCATACCTCGTGCTGACCGTCAAAGACTCAGCCGGACGCATCGCGCATCGCGACGGTCACGTCGAGGAGATCGACGGAGATCCCTTCACCATTCTCAGGGCACTGCTCACCAACAGGACGATTCGACCGACCGATCTGCCGAAGGACGCACCTCCTTTCCTCGGTGGAGCGATCGGTTTCCTCGGCTATGAGCTCAGCCGGCACCTCGAGGAGCTGCCTGCGAGCACCGTCGACGACCTCGCCCTGCCGGACTTGGCCTTCTGTTTCTTCGACACTGTCGTGGCGCAGGACCACGCGACCGGAGCGACGAACCTGATCGTCACGCTTCCTCGGGGAGTCGACCCCGCACCGGTGATCGAGGCCACGCTGAACCGCCTCGACTCTCCTCGATCTTCGTGTGCCACCGAGCGCTCGACGGAGAGCGGCTTCACCGCAGATTTCACCAGGGCCGGCTACATCGACACGGTGCGCCGGGTCAAGGAGTACATCTACGCGGGTGACATCTACCAGGCGAACCTGTCGCAGCGGTTCCACGCGTCCGTTGATGCGCCCTGGCAGCTGTACCGGCGCCTCCGATCCCTCAACCCGGCCCCGTTCAGCGCGTTCCTCGACTTCGCCGACTTTCAGGTCGCCTCCTCGTCTCCCGAACGATTCCTGCGGGTCGAAGGGCGCAACGTCGAGACGCGGCCGATCAAGGGGACCCGGCGCCGGTCGTCGGACCCGGCCGTGGACGAGCGGCTGCGAGAAGAACTGGGATCCAGCGCCAAAGACCGTGCCGAGCTGTCGATGATCGTCGACGTGGAACGCAACGACCTGGGACGAGTCTGCGAGTACGGCAGCGTCCAGGTGGCCGAACACGCCATCCTGGAATCGTATACGACGGTGCACCACCTCGTCTCGACGGTGAGGGGCCGCCTCCGTGTGGAGTTCGATGTCGTCGACCTGCTGCGGGCATCGTTCCCGAGTGGGTCGGTGACGGGAGCACCGAAGATCCGGGCGATGGAAATCATCGACGAGCTCGAACCGACGGCCCGAGGTGTCTACACGGGCGCCATCGGCTACCTGGGTTTCCACGGAACCCACGAGCTGAACGTGGCGATCCGAACCATGATCATCCGCGACGGCTGGGCGTACGTTCAGGTCGGCGGTGGCATCGTCGCCGACAGCGACCCGCAGGCCGAGTATCAGGAGACGCTCGACAAGGGCGAGGCAATGTTCCAGGCGCTGCTGACGAGCGGGCGGCGATCATGATTGGCGAGCTGGTGTTCTTCGACGGGCAGCTGGTGTCCCGCGCCGAGGCCCGGATACCGATCGATGACCGGACCGTGCTGTACGGCGACGGCGTGTTCGAGACGATCCGGGCGTATCGAGGCGTACCGTTCCGTCTCGACCGGCACCTGAAACGCCTCGAACGGGGGTGCCGGATGTTGCGTCTCGACAGCGCCGTGCAGACAGGAGATATCGCCGCAACCGTCGCGGAGCTGCTTCACGTCAACCGGCTCGAAGAGGTCGACGCCGTCGTGCGGATGACGGTCACCGGCGGTCGATCGTGCGGCCCCACCGGACTCGATCGTGCCGGCCGCTCGAGGCTTCTCATCACCGCGACAAGCCATGAACATCGCCCGCAACGCTCCAGAAGCGGGATTCGCCTCGACATCTCGTCGATCCGGCGCGACCCGTCGTCACCGTTGGCGGGCATCAAGTCGACGAGTTTCATGAACTCCCTGCTCGCCAAGCAGGCGGCAAAGGACGCCGGGGCGGACGATGCCGTGATGCTCACGCCGGGCGGACATGTCTCGGAGGCGACGTCGTCCAACATATTCTGGGTCGCCGCCGGCGTGCTGTTCACCCCCGATGTCGGCTGCGGACTGCTGCCGGGGGTCACCCGCGAGGCCGTCATCGAGATCGCCACCGGTGAACGTGTCGAATGCCGGTTGGTGACGAGCGGCATCGAGGAGTTGCTCGGCGCGGACGAGGTGTTCGTGACGAACAGTCTTGTGGAGATCGCGCCCGTGTCGGCAGTCGCCGGGCGGACCTTCGCCGTTCCCGGACCGGTCACCGTCCTGCTCGGGAACCGCTACGGAGACCTCGTGCGCACCTTGTCTCATTGAACCCTGGGCTCACAGATACCCTGGGGGTACCCACGAGCCCAGGGTTCAGGGATTATCGGGTTGCGCGCTGGTGGTACTGCTGCAGCGACTCGACCTCGGTCACGGCGTCAAGGCCGGATTGCAGACTCTGCGCGACGGCCAGGCCACCCTGGATGGTGGTGACGCACGGCACCCGGTTGCGGGTGGCGGCACGTCGGATCAGGCCACCGTCCCCGCGGGCTCGCCGGCCCCGAGGTGTATTGATCACGATGGAGATGAGGCCTTCCTCGACGAGGCGAACCGGATCCCACGGACCGTCGCCGACCTTGTCGACGTGGGAGGCGGCGACCCCGTTGCGGTTCAGATACTCGGAGGTCCCGTGGGTGGCCAGGATGCGGAACCCGAGGTCGGCGAAGATGCGGCCGACCTGCAAACCGGTCGGCTTGTCGCGGTCGGCGAGGGAAATGAACAGGGTGCCGTCGGTCGGTATCATGTGGCCGCTTCCCAGGAGCGCCTTGGCGTAGGCGGCGCCAACGGAGTCGGCCAGTCCCATCACCTCTCCGGTCGCCCGCATCTCCGGTCCGAGAATCGTGTCTTCTGCGGGGAAGCGAGGCCACGGGAGCACCGCCTCTTTCACCGCCACGAATGTGGGCGCCGCATCGTCTCGATCGGGAAGGAGACCGATTCCGCGAAGGTCGGCGAGTGTCTCGCCGAGCATGACCCTCGAAGCCACCTTCGCCAGCGGTACGCCGGTCGCCTTGGACACGAACGGAACGGTTCTCGAAGCCCGCGGGTTGGCTTCGAGGACGAACACATCGGCACCTTTGATCGCGAACTGGATGTTGAGCAGACCACACACGTCGAGACCTCTGGCCAACCTTTCGGTGTAGTCCAGGATGCGTCGGTGAGCCTCGGGCGACAGCGTCATCGGAGGCAGGACACAGGCCGAGTCGCCCGAATGCACGCCGGCCTCTTCGACGTGCTCCATCACCCCGCCGATATAGAGCTCATGACCGTCGAACACCGCATCGAGATCCACCTCGGTGGCGGCTTCGAGGAATCGGTCGATCAGCAGTGGCGCCTCGTTGAAGCCGGTCTCGTCGCCCAGCGAGTTGCCGGCGAACTCATCGAGGTACGCCGACAACTCATCGCCCGTATAGACGATACGCATGGCCCTTCCCCCCAGGACATACGACGGCCGAACCAGAACGGGGAAACCGACGGTGTCCGCGATGTCCTGCGCCTGGGCTCGTGACGTCGCCGTCCCGTGCGGTGGCTGGGGCACCCCGAGCTTGCGACACAGGTCGGAGAACCGTTCCCTGTCCTCGGCGACGTCGATGGCGTCGGGCGACGTACCGGCGATCGGGACACCTGCAGCCTGAAGCGGGCGGGCGAGACGCAGCGGCGTCTGACCACCGAGTTGAACGACCACCGCGTGCGGCTTCTCCTTGTCGATCACGGCGAGGACGTCCTCGACGGTGAGCGGCTCGAAGTAGAGACGGTCGGAGGTGTCATAGTCGGTCGAGACGGTCTCCGGGTTGCAGTTGATCATGACGGTTTCGTATCCGGCGTCCTTGAGGGCGAGTGAGGCGTGGACACAGCAGTAGTCGAACTCGATGCCCTGACCGATCCGGTTGGGACCCGACCCGAGCACGATGACGGTCCGGTCGCCGGGGGGAGGTGTTTCGTCCTCTTCTTCGTAGGTGCCGTAGAAATAAGGGGTTTGGGCTGCGAACTCGGCCGCGCAGGTGTCGACCGTCTTGAACGTGGGGGCGATGTCCCAATCTCTGAGCCGGGCCCTCGCCGTCTGTTCGTCGTCGCCCCACAGGTAGGCGAGTTGTGCGTCGCTGAATCCGGCACGCTTCGCCACCCGGGCGAGCGCCGGTTCCGCCTCGGCGGCCTCGAGTTCGAGGCGAAGCTCGACGATACCGGCGATCTCGTCGATGAACCAGGGGTCGATCGACGTGAGGTCCGCCAGCTCGTCGACTTCGACACCGCGCCGCAGCAGCTCGGCGACCACGAAGAGCCGGCCGGGAGAAGGCACTGTCAGGCGGTCGAGGAGCGCTTGGGTCTCTGCGGCCAACAGTTGCGTCTCGGCCGGATCGGCGTTCAATCCGGCGTGGCCCGTCTCGAGGCTTCGCAATGCCTTCTGGAGTGCTTCGGGGAATGTGCGGCCGATGGCCATCGCTTCGCCAACGCTCTGCATCGACGTGCCCAGGGCCGGCGGTACCGAGGGGAACTTGGCGAAGTCGAAGCGGGGAACCTTGACGACGACATAGTCGAGTACCGGCTCGAACGAGGCGGGCGTGACCCCCGTGATGTCGTTGCGAATCTCATCGAGGGTGTAGCCGACCGCGAGCAGCGTGGCGATCTTGGCGATGGGAAACCCGGTCGCCTTCGATGCCAGCGCCGACGAGCGAGACACCCGCGGGTTCATTTCCACGATGATGCGGCGGCCCGTGGCCGGGTCGACGGCAAACTGCACATTGGAGCCGCCCGTCTCGACCCCGATCGCTCGCAAGCAGGCGATGGCGTCGTCGCGCATCTCCTGGTACTCACGGTCGGACAGAGTCATCGCCGGAGCCACGGTGACGGAGTCGCCGGTGTGCACACCCATCGGATCGAGATTCTCGATCGAGCACACCACGACTGCGTTGTCGTGTGCGTCGCGCATCACCTCGAGTTCATACTCCTTCCAACCGATGATCGCCTCTTCGACGATCGCCTCGCCGACCGGTGAGGCGTCGAGGCCGGCGGCGACGATGGCGCGGAATTCGGCCTCGTCGTGGGCGATGCCGGTGCCACCGCCCCCGAGGATGAAGCTCGGGCGGACCATGGCCGGATACCCCAGTTCGGCGACCGCCTCCAGTGCCTCGTCCAGCGTCTTCACATATGCGGATTTGGCGGTGCTCATTCCGATCGAGTTCATGATGGTCTTGAACTGCCCGCGGTCCTCTGCCGCTTCGATCGCGTCGAGTCCGGCGCCGATCAGTTGAACGGAATACTTGGCCAGCACGCCGAGACGGGCGAGCTCCATCGTGATGTTGAGAGCCGTCTGGCCACCGAGGGTCGGAAGGAGGGCGTCCGGCCGCTCCCGGGCGATGATCGTCTCGAGGATGTCGGCGGTGATCGGTTCGACATAGGTGGCATCGGCGAACTCGGGATCGGTCATGATCGTCGCCGGATTCGAGTTGACGAGCACGGTCCGATAGCCCTGCTCACGCAGTACCTTCACGGCCTGGGTGCCCGAGTAGTCGAACTCGCATCCCTGTCCGATCACGATCGGGCCCGATCCGATGACCAGGATCGACCGTAGATCGTCGCGCCGGGGCATTACTTCACTCCCAGCATCGAGACGAAATCGTCGAAGAGATGCTGCGCAT
>JAACED010000048.1 GCA_011682695.1 Gammaproteobacteria bacterium | reverse complement strand
GTCGTCGTCGTGGGTTGGGTCGTCGTCGTGGGTTGGGTCGTCGTCGTGGGTTGGGTCGTCGTCGTGGTCGTCGTGGTCGTAGGCTCCGGCTTGTCACAGGTCGACGACAGCGGCTCCAGTTCGAGTGCAGCGATCGCCTCCTCTGCAGGGACACTCATCACGAGGGATACCGTCTCCCTGATCTTGTCGACATCCGGAATCGAGTACCGATCCTGTGTGTACCCGGCGACGTAGGCCGGCGGCATGAACCGAATGCTGACGATCCGGTCCGAGTCGAGTTTCGGCAGCAGGTCGACCAGATTGGGAAGTTGGTCGATCGGAATGTCCGTTCTGACGTAGCTGGAGATCGCTTCGGCGATTGGCCCGATCCTCAATGCCATCGTGACCGGATTGGCCTGCTTCAACATCGCTTCGAGAACACAACGCTGCCGACCCATCCTGTTGTAGTCGTCGGAGCCGTGCCGGGATCGTGCATATGCGAGCGCCAAATGGCCATCCATGTGGTACTCGCCCGGCTGGATGTCGATCACTTCGGTCGTTCCGTCCTCGTGGGGGTAGTTCTGGTCGTACACCCGCTCGGAAACGTAGATCGAGACGCCCCCAACGGCGTTCACCATGTCGACGAATCCCTCCAGGTCGACGAGCGCGTAGTAGTGGATCGGGATGTCCATCAGCTGCTGGAACGATGCCATGATCAGCGCCGCTCCAGGATCGGCTGCGTCGGGATAGAACTCCGGATGTTGCTCTCCGAACTGATAGATCGCGTTGGCAATGTCGGAGAAGCAGTTGCACTCGTTGATGTGCAGACTCGGCGGCAGTGGCATCTGCGCGAAGTTGCGTGGCACTTGCAGGATCGCCGAATCCCCTGTTTCGGGATCGATGCTCACCACCATCATCGTATCGGTGCGTATCCCGGTCCTCCCCACTCCGGCGTCACCGCCGAGCAGCAGAATGTTCAACCTCCCCAGGCCTGCCCAGAGGGGGACGGCCGTCGTGGTCGTCGTCGACGAAGTCGCCGTGCTGGTCGCAGAAGTCACATTGCCCCCTGCGACCGTCGTCGACGATTCACCCGTCTTCGCGCTCGTCACAGTCGAAGACGCCGTCTCGAACACGGAGCTGATCGTTCGATGCGCAATCACGTCCGCGTACGCCAGATACGCGTGGGGAGTAACCAGGAGCACTGCTGCAAGGACGATGAACAGCCCGGCGGATTCAGGCCGAAGCGAGCTTCCCGCAACCCTGGATCCGAGACGGTACGCATCGACCGCAGCGACCACCCGCAGCGCACAGAGCACGATGTTGCCAATGAAGATGCCGACGAGAACGTCGGGCTGAACAAGCGCCTTCAGCAGCGTCGACAATCCTGCGGAGGCAAGAACCCCGGCTCCGATCACCAACGCGAATGTGAGCGTGAGCATCGCCCAACCCCGCCGCCGGCGCCCCGCGTAGAGCTGCCCGAGACCGGGAAGGATCGCAGACCAAAACGCCGCAACGGCTCCTCGGGTTCCGCGACCGTGGCGAGAAACTTGCATGACGTAGGAGGATACCGCTCGCCCTGCGGACCCGCCGAGCGATACATGGCACGAATCTCAGGCGGTGCGCCGTGCACTGCGTTCTCCATCTCGACGCACCTCTCCCGCAACTGACAGCGAAGGATGGCCGGCCGCCTGCCGGGAGTCGGGGTTCAGCCCCCGTCCCCGCCCTTCCCGCTGCGGACAAGATCCCCCTTCCGGCTCACATCCTCTTTCGTAGCAGCCAGCTGAGCGTCGCGACCACCGCCGCCGCAGCTGTCGTACCTGCGATCTGGGTCAACGCTCCGGCGGATACGTCGAATCTGCCCAGCTGGACGACGAGTGCCGCCACCGTCCACACGACGAGCGACGTGACGAGAACACCAGCAATCCTGCCCAACACCGGCTCGCCCGGCGCCTCCACGACGCCTCTTCGCTCGAGCACCGTGACTCCCGACTCGACCAAGAGATACAGCCCGACGGCAAGGTGTGGAATCCATTCGGACGCGACCGACCCTACGGCCAGCCCAACGGCCCACTCGATGACCAGCAGCACCACGACACCGGTGATCGGCCACAACGCACCGGCGGTCAGTCCGAGAGCCAGCACCACCATTGCCACAAACGCCGCAACTCGAAGCGGAGGAAGTCCCGTGGCACCAACCACACCGATGACACCGGTGAGCAGCACGGCGAACCCTCCCAGCAGGGCCGTCGCCACGTCCCGGCGGACAGTCCAGTGTGTGTCGATCCTCTTCAACACCATGGATTCACGCTCGCGCACGGCGACGGCTCCTTCGGTAGCTCTGCGCATTCACGAGCGCCTGCTGCAGGGGTTCGCTCGGGTCCCACTGCACGACGGCGATGCCGTGACGCTCGAAGCGACTTCGTGTCGCTTCGCGTTCGAGCTTCCAGATACGGCGCGCCACACGATCGGGCGGTTTCTCGGCTTGGGCCAGGAACGGTTCGGGAGGAATCTCGATGATGGTCACATCAAAGCCTCTTCCGCGAAGCTCGCCGAAGGCCTCGATCACCCGATCGTCCAGCAGTGGAGTGAGCCCGACGACGAGCGCCTTCGCCGGCAGAGCACCTGGGGGGACGACTCGCACGCCTCGCCAGAGCAGTTGCCTGCGGACATGGCTCTCCATCAGCGTGTCGAGTATGCGATAGCGCTGGACATCACCCATGCCCGCCTGAATCCACCGAATGGGCTCCCCGAACGAGATCAATCCGACTCGATCGTGGCGACCCAGGTGTCCGGCCGCGATCGCCGCCGCCGCCCGCACCGCCAGATCCAGCACGATGCCTACCCCTCGCCGAGCACTGGCGAGTGTGTCGACGATCAACACCACATCGCTGTTGCGTTCCGGATGTCGATCGTTGACCCAGGTGCCTCGCCCGGCAGCACTGACTCTCCAGTTGATGCGGCGAGGGTCGTCACCAGGACTGAACGGTCGGAGATCGGCGAACTCGAGCCCCTCCCCCTTCCTCCCCGACACCAGATCACCGAAGCCGAGTTGTGTCTCCACCGGTCTCAAGAGGCGACGAAGCACATCGGTCCTTGGGTAGACCCGCAGTTCGAGATCAACGGGGAACACGCCAACATGGACGAATTGAGTGAGGCCCTGCCGGCTTCGCAATCGAATCCAGGCCGGACGGTAGGCGCCCCACCGATCGCAGGACAGGCACACATCGAGGTCGGCCGTGCCACCCTCGTGGTGGAACGCCACACGATTCTCACCAACGACGGTGAGCGCCGGGTTCTCCTGGTCTGGCGCAATCGAGAGCCCGATCGGCAAGTCGCACGAAACCTCCAATGAGCGAACGGCACGTGAAGTGATGGTGATGCCAAGGTGAACATCCTCACCCTCCAAGGCGCGATCTCGGTCGAATCGAGCCTCGACCCCCGGGGAAAGATCGAAAGTTTCCAGCAGGCCGAGTCCGACCAGCAGAATGAATGGCGCAGATAGGGCCACGAGCTCAGGTCTGCCCGATGCCAGACCTCCGATCAATGCCACGACTCCCAGCACCGCATAGCTGCGGAAGCGAGGAGAGACCAGTCGGGTCATTCGTCGCGCGGTACGGACGGAGGGGTGGGAACGGTGTCGAGACACTCTTTGACAACGTCCTCCCCCCGGACGTCCTGAACCCAAAGTTCGGGGCGCAAGATGATGCGGTGTGCAAGCGCAGGGATGGCGACGTGTTTGACGTCATCGGGTGTGACGAAGTCGCGCCCGTCGACCGCTGCTCTCGCCCGGGACAGCTTCATCACCGCCAATGATCCGCGCGGGCTCGCTCCGACCTGTGCCCTCCTTCGTGTCCGCGTCGATCTGACGAGTTCCACGATGTACTTGCCGACAGGCTCGGAAACGTGGACACGCTCGACTGCACGCTGCATCCCTCGCAGTGTCGGACCATCGATGACGACGTCGAGCCGTATGTCGTCGGACCGCCGCTCCATACGGTCCTCCAGGATCCGCCATTCGTCTTCCGGCTCCGGATATCCGACGGAGAGTCGCATCAGAAAGCGGTCCAGTTGCGCCTCCGGCAGCGGATAAGTGCCCTCATACTCGATCGGATTCTGAGTCGCCACGACGATGAAGGGCCGATCGAGCAGATGAGTCACCCCGTCCACCGTCACCTGACGCTCCTGCATCGCCTCCAGCAACGCCGCCTGTGTCTTGGCCGGTGCCCGGTTCACCTCGTCGGCGAGCAGCAGATTCGTAAACACAGGTCCCCGGCGGAACTCGAGTTCTCGTGAAGCACCCAGCACCATGGACCCGGTCACATCCATCGGCATCAGGTCAGGGGTGAACTGCACGCGGTTGAATGCCAGATCCGTGACCTGAGCGAACGAACGAGCCATCAGCGTCTTCGCAAGTCCTGGAAAGTCCTCGATCAAGATGTGTCCGTCGGACAGAATCGACAGCAGCATCATCTCGAGAGCGCCCCGCTTCCCGATCACTGCCAGTTCGACCTCGTCGAGAACACGCTCGGCCAACGTGGCAACCTGCTGCACATCGAGTTCGCTCATCAGCCGCAGCCTACTGACCAATGAGATGCTCGATCGCACCGACGACCGCATCCACTTCCGACAACTCGGCGCCCGGCCCGAGACGATCCTTGGGAACGGGCCGATCGGGACGGATGTGTTCCCATGCGTCATCACCCAACAGCCGCCTCGCCTCCTCTGGCTCAGTGTCGAGATCCACTCCGTACCGGCTGAGCAGCAGCTCGCGCGCCTGCTGGCGCAAGACCCGGTACAGCCGGCGATCGGCGTCGATGGCCGTACTTGTTCCGAATCGGACGATCCGCTCCAGCCGTTCGAGTTGCGGAGGAACGGCACGCCGGCGCGTCGGCGATCCAATCACCGCTCGAGATGTGGGTGCCGCGGCACGCAGCGCAACAAGGGCAGCGACGGCAACGGCGCCCAGCAGCACCTCGTAGGCGGCTACCTCCATGAAGCCCGAGAACCAGAACAGGATGCCTGTGGCAACCAGCGCCACCACCAGAGTCGTCACGACAACTCGTCTCATGCCTTGGCCCTCAGTTCATCACGTATTTCACGCAGAGCGTCGATTGCCTCGGCCGACATGCTCTCATCGATCACATGCGGGCTGAAACGTGCTTCCGCAAACAGACTGGTCAGGCGCTTGGCTGCGCACGCGCTCACATGCAGCTGGCGAAGTGCCCGGTCGAGGAACTCCAGCGGTGCTTCAGTACTGCGGCGCGCCACACCGTCCTTTCCGAGCGCCTGCTCCATTCGGGCATATGCACCGATCACAACGGCTCTCGGGTCGCCGGAGTGTTCCAGTTCGGCAAGAAGATCATCGACGACGCCGGGGAACGCGGGCTCTTCAACAAGCTCCTTGTCGGACTCGTCGTTCCTTTCCCGGCCGATTGCGGAAAGCGCCACGACTGCCAACACCACTGCGGCCATCACGATCAGAAGTGTTGTGGACGAGCCGGCGGGCAACGCCGAGCGCGGTTCCATCGACACCACAGTCGTGTTCCGCACTTCAGGAAGGCCCGTGATCGTCGATACCTGCTTCTCCGTGAGATCCGGGTTCAGCTCTCCCAGCTGCATGAATACGATCAACAGCGCTATCAGTGCCAGGACAGACGCCAGCCACGATCTCCGCTTCGGAGGCGGCCTTCGTTTTCTCCGCACTCCGCCCGGGAGCACGAGCCAGATCATCAACGCGGCCATCAGCAGCCATGCGACACCCGTGACGATCTGTCCGATCAATCGCGAGTCGAGCGGCAATTGCGAATCACCGGTCGGGCTGGGAATTCGCCGTGCGCCGATCGCCACGACGGCAAGGAGCGCCAGCAGAGCCAGACTGAGTACCACGACGACCCAGCGGGGAGTCGGTTCCAGCTTGTTCACAGTCTTAGGCTACCGACGCTCGCGGACCGTGGATCAAGATCGTCCGCCGGAAGTGTCGGCCGTAGAGGGAATCACGATCCCGGACGAACTGTTCGGACCGACCGCGGAACATCGAGAAGGCCGGACCCCGGTTCCGTCACCAGGACCGAACCCGCTGAGGTGTGATCCGGATCGCCACCGGATACCGACGCGAGAACTCCTCCGGCGTCCACCCGTGACGGGTCATCTCGTCGCGGTACTTCTCTACATACTCGGCTACGGCGCAGGCCGGCGGGGCATCGGCAACGACGCGGGCGACGCCCTCGAAGGTCACGACTGCACCGCCCACACCGTCGCCATCGAAGTTGAGAGCGACATGCGGGTTGGCCCGGAGGTTCCGAACCCGTGCCGTGTCGGCGAGGCTGTAGATGAGGAACTCATCCCCCTCCCACAAGAACCACACCGGGGACGTCTGCGGTCGCCCGGTCGCCGTGACCGTGGTCAACCAGACGATCAGTTCTTGTTGGAGACGGAGCTCCGCTGCTTTCGGCATTTGCATCACCACCACGCTACCAACCCGCTAGTGTTCAGTTATTCCTGAACGTTCGGAACGATGATGCCCCTAAGCGACGAGAACTCGGACACTGCCCGGCTCGTCGAGGCCTTCGGTTCCTACTACGCGTCCAGCGGCCTCCCCCGGATGGCGGGGCGTCTGATTGGATGGCTGATGGTGTGCGATCCACCCGGCCAGTCCACCAGCGGCCTCATGGAGGCACTCGGCGCCTCGAAGAGCTCCATCAGCACGATGAGCCGTCTCCTCGAGCAGGTGGGGCTTGTCAACCGATACCGAAAGCCGGGCTCTCGCGAGATGTACCACCGCGTCGCACCCGGAGCGTGGCAGAGGATCATCGAGCGTCGCGGAGGGGAGATCACCAACCTGCGGCGGCTGGCGGAACACGGCATTGCCGTAATTGGCGACGATACGGACCGAGAGAATCGCCTGGTGGAGATGCGTGATGCCTTTCTGTTCTGGGAACGGGAGTGGCCTGCGCTCATGGAGCGCTGGAAAAAGGAGACCACATGAGTGAACCGGCCATCCAGGTCGAAGGGATCAGCTACTCGTACGACGGGCAACTCGCCGTCGACGACGTCAGCTTCACGGTCGCACCGGGAGAGACCCTCGGGTTCCTGGGCCCGAATGGCGCCGGCAAGTCCACAACCATCAAGATGCTCACGGGCCAGCTGAAGCCGTTGTCGGGCACCATCACCATTCTCGGCATGAGCATGCCTGCACAGGCAACGCAGATTCAGGCCCGTATCGGCGTGGCGTTCGAAGAGAAGAATCTCTACGGCAACATGTCGGCCAAGGAGAACCTGATCTTCTTCGGTCGGCTCTTCGGAATCGCCAACCTCGATCCCGACCCGCTGCTGCGCAGAGTCGACCTCGCCGATCGTGCGGACGATCGAGTCGCAGAGTTCTCCAAAGGGATGAAACAGCGCCTCATGATTGCCAGGGCACTGATCAACACTCCCGATGTCCTGTTTCTCGACGAGCCGACCGACGGCCTCGATCCGGTCTCGTCGCAGTCGATTCGCCAGGTGATCGAACAAGAGTCGCTCCGCGGAGCAGCTGTGTTGCTGACGACCCACGACATGGCAGAGGCCGACAGACTGTCCGATCGAGTCGCTTTCATCGATGAGGGCCACGTCTTGGTCACCGACGCGCCGGAGAATCTCAAGCAGATCTACGGCCGGCGTTCCGTCAAGATCAGAGCCAGGAAAGACGGCGAAGTGGTCGAGACCGTCATTCCGCTCGACGATCAGGATGCCGACGAACGGATCCGCCGGGCACTTGCCCAGCGCGACCTCCTCACGATCCACACGGAAGAGGCCACGTTGGAAGACATCTTCATTCACTTTGCCGGCAGGCGGCTCGTGGTATGAACCGGGGGCGCATCATTTGGGCGATCGTCCGCAAGGACGTGGTTCAAATGAGCAGGAATCGCTTCTTCGTGTTCATCACCGTTCTCGGCCTCCTCTCCTACATAGCGCTGTTCTGGGCGCTACCGAGCACGGTCGACGAGACGATCCGTCTCGGAGTCCACGGAACCGGGATCGAGACGCTCCTCGCCCAACTTGGCGACCAGGAGGGACTCGCCTTGACGAGCTTCGAGACCTCGGAGGCGTTGCAGACGGCCGTCGAGGAGAAGCAGAACAAACTGGCCGCCGGAATCGACTTCCCCGACGACTTCCTCAGCTCCGTCGCGGCCGGCCGTCAGACCACCGTGAAGGTGTTCGTTCCGGCCGACACGCCCCCGGAGATTCGTGATGCGATGCGCAGCATGGTTCGCGAACTCGCGTTCCTGGTCGCCGGCAATCAGCCGCCGGTGTCGGTGGCGGCAGAGGAGGATGTGGTCCTCGGTCCAGACCGGGTAGGTGACCAGGTCTCGATGCAGGAACGGATGCGGCCGCTGTTGGCCATCTTCGCCCTCATGATGGAGATGTTCGCCCTTGCCGCGCTCATTGCCCAGGAAATACGCTCCAGAACGGTCACGGCCGTACTCGCCACGCCGGCCCGAATGTCAGACTTCCTCGCGGCAAAAACACTGCTCGGCACCGGGCTTGCCTTCGCCGAGGTCGCCCTCCTGATGGCCGCGATCCGGTCCTTCGCCGGCCGACCGCTCGTGCTCGTGGTCGCGCTCCTCCTCGGAGCGTTCCTCGTGACCGGCTTCGCTCTACTCGCAGGAGCGACCGGCAAGGACTTCATCGAGATCCTCTTCTGGAGCATGTTCCTCATGATCCCGATGATGATTCCCGCCGGAGCGGCGTTGTTCCCCGGCACGGCAGCCACCTGGATCCAGATGCTGCCTTCCTACGGCATGACGGAAGCCATCGTGCGTGCTACCTCCTATGGAGCCGGATGGAGTGAGACCGCTCCCTTCTTCGCGATGACCCTCGCCTGGTGTGCCGTCGCCTTCGGCGCCGGTCTCTTCGCCCTCAAGCGGAAAGTCGAGATGCTATGAGACTCCTTGCCCTGTTCCGACGTGAGCTCCAAGTCGGACCCAGATCGCCGCTGCTGCTCTACGCGATCGTCTTGCCCGTGCTGATGACCTTGCTCGTTCGAGGTGTGTTCGGGACCTTGTTCCAGTCACAACCCCGGCTCGGTGTGGTCGATGAAGGGAACTCGATCATCACAGCTCAAGTCCAGCAACTCGATGGGATCGAGGTGACCGTCCTGGATTCGGTGGAGGAGCTCAAACGCATGGTCGAGGCAAATGACCTCGACGCAGGACTCGTCCTCCAACCCGGTTTCGATACCGACGTCAAGACGGGCACGATGCCAGAGCTGCACTTGTTCATCTCAGGGGAGAGCCTGGCGTCGAACCGCATCATCCTCGAAGTGACCGCGCTCGATCTCATCCGGGGGATCGCGGGCGCTCCGGCCCCTGTCGACGTGCAGGTGATCTCGCTCGGCGAGCAGGGACACGACCTCGTCATCCGTCTCCTGCCGCTCGTGATGATCTACGCGGTCATCATTGGCGGCTCGTTCATTCCTGCGATGAGCATCGTCCAGGAACGGGAGAACCGCACGCTCGAGGCCGTGATGGCCACACCGGCTCGGATGACAGAGGTGCTGGCCGCCAAGGGCTTGTTCGGGTTTGTGCTGGCGATCGCGACAGGCATGTTCACCCTGTTCCTGAACTCCGCCTGGGGCGGGCACCCCGGGGCAATGCTGGCCGCTCTCGCGGTTGCCGGCGTGATGGTGGCCGAGATCGGCCTCATCCTTGGGTCGGTGTCCAAGGACTCGAACGTCCTGTTCACCCTGTTCAAGTCGGCGGGGATCTTGCTCATCTTCCCCGTGATCTTCCCGATCTTTCCGAGCCTGCCACAGTGGATCGCGCACCTCGGGCCGACGTTTTACTTTCTCGATCCGATCTTCAAGATCGCCGTCGAAGGTGCCCGCTTCGGTGACGTCTGGGGAACGTTGGCCATCGGCGTGGCCATCTGCGTGGCACTCGTCCCGATCGTCAAGGTGCTCGGCCACCGGCTCGAGGAGCGCCTCGCCGTCTCCGCGTAACCCCACCTCATTTGAACCCAGGGCTCAGGGGTACCCTCAGGGTACCTACGAACCCTGGGTTCAAATGACAAAGATGAAATATGACAACGGGTCACTCAGGTTATACACTTGTGACACACTAAATCTGACACAATCAAGGAGTTCCCCATGGCCAAGGCAGTCGGTATCGACCTCGGTACCACAAACAGCGTGATCGCCACTCTCGAAGGCGGCGAGCCCACCATCATCCCGAACGCGGAAGGCGCCCGTACCACCCCGTCGGTCGTCGCGTTCAAAGACGGTGAGGTGATGGTCGGAGAAGTCGCCAAGCGGCAGGCGATCACCAACCCGGATCGCACGATCCACTCCGTGAAGAGACATATGGGCGATCCGAACTGGAAGATCGAGATCGAAGGCAAGACGTACACGCCCCAAGAGATCTCCGCGCGCATCTTGATGAAGCTCAAGCGTGACGCCGAGGCGTACCTCGGAGAGCCTGTCACTCAGGCTGTGATCACCGTCCCGGCATACTTCAACGATGCCCAGCGGCAGGCCACAAAAGAGGCAGGACAGATCGCAGGCCTCGACGTGCAGCGCATCATCAACGAGCCGACCGCCTCTTCGCTTGCCTACGGTCTCGACAAGGAGCACGATCACACGATCCTGGTGTTCGACCTCGGCGGCGGCACGTTTGACGTCTCCGTCCTGGAGATCGGTGACGGCGTCTTCGAGGTGAAGTCCACGGCGGGCAACACGCAGCTTGGCGGTGACGACTGGGACCAGGCGATCGTCGACTGGCTCGTCAAAGAGTTCAAGAACGAGCACGGCGTCGACCTGTCGGCAGACCGCATGGCGGTCCAGCGCCTGAAAGAAGCGGCCGAGAAGGCGAAGATCGAGTTGTCGCAGGTCGCCGAAACCGAGATCAACCTCCCGTTCATCACGGCGACCGCCGAAGGCCCTCTCCACATGCAGGTCAAGCTCTCCCGATCGGCGTTTCAGAAGATGACCGAGCACCTGCTGGAGAAGTGCAAGGCTCCATTCGACCAGGCCATCAAGGACGCCGGTATCTCCGTGTCCGCGATCAATGACGTCGTCTTGGTCGGTGGGTCCACCCGGATGCCTGCCGTCCAGGAACTGGTCCGTGATCTCACTGGTGGCAAGGAACCCCACAAGGGTGTCAACCCGGACGAGGTAGTCGCTGCCGGCGCCGCCATCCAGGCCGGCGTGCTCACCGGAGATGTCAAGGACATCCTCCTGCTCGACGTAACGCCCCTCACCCTGTCAATCGAGACCAAGGGTGGTATCGCCACCAAGATGATCGAGCGCAACACCACGATCCCGACCCGTCGGTCCGAGATCTTCACGACCGCCGAGGACAACCAGCCGGAGGTGGAGATTCATGTGCTGCAGGGCGAGCGCCAGATGGCTGCCGCGAACAAGAGCCTGGGCAAGTTTCGCCTGACGGGAATCCCGCCAGCTCCGATGGGAATCCCCCAGATCGAGGTGACTTTCGACATCGACGCGAACGGAATCGTTCACGTTTCGGCGAAAGACCTCGGAACCGGCAAGGAGCAGGCCATGACGATCACCGGCGGGACCGCTCTCGCGCAGCAAGACATCGATCGCATGGTTCATGATGCCGAACGGTACGCCGAAGAGGACCGCAAGCTTCGCGAGGCGGCCGAGACGCGCAACCAGGCAGACCAGCTGGCACATCAGACGGACAAGCTGCTCACCGAGCAGGCGGAGCAGCTCACCGACGAGGAGAAGACGGCGATCACGTCTGCGCTCGACGAGCTGCGAACGGCACTCAACGACGAGAACGCATCGACCGAAGACCTCCGGGCGAAGATGGATGCCGTCGTAACGGCTTCGCAGTCTCTCGCACAGCGCCTGTACCAGCAGCAGGCCGAGCAGGCCCAGCAGACGACGGTCGAGAGTGATGAGGTGGCCTCCGACGAAGACATCGTCGAAGCTGAGATCATCGACGAAGGTGAAGAATCCTGATGGCCGAAGAACCAGAAGCCGTCGAACCCGCAGAGATCCTGCCGGAAGAAGAGGTCATAGACCCGCGCGATCTGGGACTGGAACTGCCTGAGGACCCGTCCCAGGCAATCCAGGTCCTCCTGCGGACCGTGGCGGCACTTCGACAGGAGGCAGGCTCGTACCTCGACGATCTGCAGCGCCTTGCGGCCGATTTCGACAACTACCGAAAGCGGATGCTGCGCGAACAGGCACAGAACATCGAGCGGGCGGCAGAACGGGTCACCAGGAATCTCCTGCCGGTGCTGGACTCGCTCGATGCCGCCCTTGCCGCCGAGCCGAGCTCACCGGCCGACGAGAAACTCCTCGATGGAATCCGCAGCACCCGCAGTCTGCTGCTGGACATCCTCCGCCGCGAAGGCTTGGAGCCGATCCCGTCGGTCGGAATGCCCTTCGACCCCGAGCTTCACGAAGCTGCCAGCGCCCCTCCGGAGGACGAAGGGACGCTGGTGGTCACGAAAGAGATGCGCCGCGGCTACACGTTGCATGGTCGCGTGATCCGCGCAGCCCTCGTTGCAGTGGATCATGAATAGGGACTGGGTCGACAAGGATTTCTACAAGGTCCTCGGCGTCTCGAAGAACGCTGACGCCAAGGAGATCAAGCGCGCCTACCGAAAGCTCGCCCAGCAGTACCACCCCGACGCGAACCCGAACGACGCAAAAGCCGAAGAGAAGTTCAAGGACGTCTCAGAGGCGTATGCGACGCTCTCCAACGAGGAGCAGCGAAAGGAGTACGACGAGGTGCGGCGGATGGTCGAGTCCGGTGGGTTCCGCGGATTCCAGAGCGGCCCCGGCGGCCAGACAGCCGGCCAGAGGATTCGGTTCGAGGACCTCGGAGATCTCTTCGGGGGAGACCTCGGAGATCTCTTCGGATTCGGTGGTGCCACGAGTCGGCGCTCCGGCCCGCAGCGAGGAGCCGACATCAGCACCGAACTCCATCTGTCCTTCGAAGATGCCATTCGCGGCGTCACGACAACGGTGTCGGTCAAGGGCGAGACGGTGTGCCGGACATGCCGAGGCAGTGGGGCCGAGCCAGGCACTCCGGTAGAAACGTGCGCGACATGCCGAGGGAAGGGCGTAGTTGCCCAGAGTCAAGGTTTCTTCTCCACAACCAGGCCATGCCCAACGTGCGGCGGTACCGGGACGACGGTGAGGACTCCGTGCCACACTTGCCACGGCACCGGGACAACGATGCGCACCCGCACGATCAAGGTCAAGATCCCGGCAGGGGTCAAGAACGGTGCGATCGTCCGCCTCAAGGGCAAGGGTGCTCCTGGAAAGAACGGTGGGCCTCCCGGCGATTTGCTCGTGAAAGTACACGTGGCGAGACACAAGCTGTTTCGGCGCTCAGGAGACAACCTGATGATCAAAGTGCCCATCACGTTCACCGAGGCTGCGCTCGGAACCGAGATCCAGGTCCCGACCCTGAATGGGCCGGTGCGTCTCAAAGTCCCTGCCGGAACCTCGAGCGGGCGCACCTTCCGGGTCCGTGGACGCGGTGTCAACAAGAAGAAGGGACGCCCTGGCGATCTGCTGGTCACCGTTGAGGTCGTGGTCCCCACCAAACTACCGAGGGAAGCCAAGAAGATGCTCCAGCAATTCGCGGAAGAATTCGAGGCGGGGGTCAATCCTCGCGAAGGCCTCGGGGTATAAGCCATGACGAAACGCAAGGATCAGGCGGTCTACGTGATCTCGGTGGCGGCGGAACTCGCAGGCGTGCACCCCCAGACGCTGCGCATCTATGAACGCCGAGGCCTGATCGAGCCGTATCGAACCCCGGGCGGTACACGCCGGTACTCACAAGAAGACATCGAACGTCTCGCCCTGATCCAGAGCCTCACCGACCAGGGCCTGAACCTGGAAGGGGTGAAGCAGGTTCTCGAACTCCGAGAGCGGATCGAGCGTCTCGAGAGCGATCTGGAATCGATCAAGGCTGCCTTGAACGAAGCCATCGAACAGACCGGCCGTCAAGTTGCGGAGGTACACCGTAGCTACCGGCGCGACATCGTTCTCCGCCGCCATCTCCACCCGGACATTCGCAGGAAACTCCGAGATCTGTTCGAGTAGCCGGGCCGGTTACGAGACGAGATACGCGGTGTTCACCACCGTCGCGAATTCACCCTCGAGGCTCGCACACGTGGCCCTTGTGAGTTCCTCCGCCGAGACCACGTCCCCATCTGGCCCGCACGAGCCGAACGTGGAGGTCGCGTCGGCCACGAACAGCACGTCGTATCCGAGATCCGAAGCCATACGGGCAGTTGTCTCGCAGCACACGTTGGTCTGGATGCCGCAGATGGCCACGCTCTCGATCTCCTGGTCCTGCAGCCATGAATCGAGATCCGGCCGTCCATAGAACGCAGAGTGTACGGACTTGGCCACGAGCAGATCCGCGTTGCCGGAAACGGCGTCTTTGAAAGCATTCCCGGCGGTCCCCGGCGCGAGCGGGGACCCTTCCTTTGCGGAGTCATGCCGAACGAAGACAAGTGGCCGGCCGTTCGATCGCCAGACATCGATCAGCGCGGCAACGTTGCGTTCGCAGTCGGGATTACTGCGACGCCCAAACCCGGGATCGTCGAATCCCTGCTGAACATCAATCACAATGAGGGCCGTGTTCTCGAACACGATTCGAGGATACCTGGTATTCGGTACCTGGTATTTCGAAAATCGGCGGATAGGACGCCGACCAGGGAGGCGGCTCCCCTACCCCTTGACGACGCCGAGCGGTCGCAGCCGCGCCACCTTGCGGGCCAGAGCGACCTCCTCGCAAACATCGACGACCATGTCCACATCCTTGTAGGCGTAGGGCGCCTCCTCGGACAGGAGCGCCAAAGAACCCGGGCGCACCGAAATCCCCTTTTGTTCGAGTGCGCGCTTGACGTCCGCTCCCGACCCGCGCTGCTTGGCCTTCTTGCGACTCATCATCCGGCCGGCGCCATGCGCTGCCGAAAAGAACGCCGGGTTGTGCTCAACACCGGCGAGTACCCACGATGCCGTTCCCATGGACCCCGGAACAAGCACAGGCTGGCCGACCGCGCGAAGGTCCTCCGGGAGCTCAGGATGTCCCGGTCCAAAGGCACGTGTCGCCCCCTTGCGATGAACGCACAGGCGCCGGTTCGAACCCTCGACGACATGCTCCTCGATCTTGGCGAGATTGTGGGCAACGTCGAACACGAGCCGCATGCCGGTACCTTCCACGGTCGTGGAGAACGCTCGAGCAAACGCCCGACGGGCTTCATGAGCCAGTACGTGCCGGTT
>JAACED010000047.1 GCA_011682695.1 Gammaproteobacteria bacterium | reverse complement strand
GTCGCAAGGCCGCACAACGAAGGCGCACCTGCAGGTGCGTCGAGGCGGAGAACGCAGCGAGCGGGGTTCCTGGCCGGCAGAACGCCGCAAAGGTTGCAGGTCGAGGCACTAACATCGAACACATGTTCGGGAGACGGGAACTGTGACGCTGGCATTGCAGCGCAGCTTCGACGAGATGGGAGCGCCGCTGCACGACGTACCGTTCTGCGTCCTCGACCTCGAAACCACCGGCACCGCGCCACCAGACTGCGCTATCACCGAGATCGGCGCCGTCCTATATCGAGGTGGCGAGGAAATCGGGTCGTTCCAGACCCTCGTCGATCCAGGATGCGAGATCCCTCCGTTCATCACCGTCCTGACAGGGATCACCCGCACGATGGTGATCAACGCTCCCAAGATCGGCGAAGTGTTCCCCGCATTCCTCGAATTCCTCGGCGGGGCGGTGATCGTTGGTCACAACGTCCGCTTCGACCTGTCATTCCTCAACGCCGCGGCACTCGATCTCGGATACGGGAAACTGGCAAACCGGTGGGTGGACACACTGGGTCTGGCACGCCGCCTCGTGCGCAACGAGGTACACAACCTGAAATTGGAGACACTCGCTGCCCACTTTCGTGCACCGATCAAACCGACCCATCGCGCGCTGGAAGACGCAAAAGCCACCGCCTGGATTCTGCATCGCCTCCTTGAGCGCGCAGGCACGCTCGGCGTGACCGCCCTCGAGGATCTCCTCCAACTCCCGAAAGCACGCGGGTCCGAACACTATGCAAAGATCCGTCTGACCGATGCGCTGCCCCGGCGACCCGGCGTCTACCTGTTCCACGATCGCAACGACACCGTCTTCTACGTCGGCAAGGCCAAGAACCTGAGGACAAGAGCCCGCAGCTACTTCTACGGCGACCATCGTCGGACCGTCACGACGATGCTGCAGGAGCTGGACCGGATCGAGCATCGTGTCTGCGCGACCGAACTCGAAGCCGAGATCACCGAACTGCGGCTGATCCACACCCACCGACCTCGCCACAACCGCCGATCGAAGCCGCCGAAGTCGTCACATTGGGTCAAACTGACCAAGGAAGCTTTTCCCCGCCTGTCACTGGTACGAAGCCAGCGAGAGGACGGTCTGGCGTACCTTGGCCCATTCCGAAGCCGACGAAGCGCTCAACTCGTGATGACCGCCATCTGGGATGCCCTGCCAGTTCGACGCTGCACCGCCCGGCCGGGCAAACGCGGCGGACAGTGCGCCGCCGCCCAACTGGGCGTATCGATGTGCCCATGTGGCGGAAGTCTCTCCGAGGCGGAATATGCGCCGATCGTCGAACGCCTCCGTCAAGGTATCGCAGCCGATCCCTCCCTGCTCCTCGACCCCCTTTCGGCAAAGATGTCGGAAATGGCGGCGCTCCAGCGTTTCGAGGAAGCCGCCTGGGCTCGAGACCGATATCGTGCCCTCGCGAGAGCATTGCAGCGCCGCCGTGAGTGGCAAGCACTGAACCGGGCCGGACTGCTCTGGGCGGAATCCGACGGCGGCGACGGCGCTCTCATCGAACGCGGCCGCCTCGTCCTCGCGTGGAACTGCACGAGCGGTCCGGTCCTCACCTTTGCGGTCGGCGACCTGGACGACGCGTGGCCACCGACGCCACCGTCGGTCCAGGTCGCCGAGGAAGCACATCTCATTTGGCAATGGCTCAGCGGCGCCCGTGTGCGGCTCCTGGATCCCTCAGGACCGTTGGCACTGCCATGGAGGCCGATCCCGGAGCCCTCTCTGACAGATGCCGACTCTCATCGTTGACGTCGCAGCGCTGTGCAATGCTCGGCGAAACCTGGCCAAACCTGGGCCTGCAAACGTGTCGACGCACTCGATGACCACCGGGAACGACCTCAAGTCGTGGCAGGGGCGTGTCGCATCCTGGACTGAAACGGCCCCGACGCATAGGACGCCATGACCGACGTCTGCAACGGCACTCAGACATTGCCCGGCCACCACTGAGTGATCGCGGAACACCTGCACCGATGTCGTCGCATCCGCCTACGCCGGGAACGGAAACTGCCCCGTCGGGTTCGTCGCTCATGCTGCTCACCGGCTTCCCCCTCAAAGGAAGGACGAGCCGGCTCGTCACATCGACATCGAGCCTTTGCGAAACTCGGTCCTCCCGATGCGGGCGTTGATCAGCACCGGACGACCGGCCGCCGCTACGTGCTTCGCCTCATCCAACACGACATCGATGTTCGCCGGGTCGTCCAGCAGCAGGCCCACGCCACCAAGCCCTCGAACAACCCGCTCATAGTCCGTTGAAGCCAACACGGTCGCGACATCATCGTTGAGCAGCCTCACCTGATCCCGGGCAATCTGCGTCCATCCTGCGTCGTTGCCGACGACGGCGATCACGGGGATGCCGTGGCGAGCGAATGTGTCGAACTCGATGAGGCTGAACCCCGCCGCACCATCGCCGTACAGCAACCAGACCTCTGCGTTCGGTCGCGCCAGCGCCGCGGCCATCGCGAACCCGGCACCCACACCCAGCGTTCCGAACACACCCGGATCCAGCCAGCGCAGCGGACCCTTCGGCTGGAGAACATACGAGGCCGATGCGACGAAGTCGCCACCGTCCGTCACGATCACACTGTTGTCGTCCATCGCGGCGTCGATCCGCTGCAGTAGCTGCAACGGGTTGATCGGCGCGATCCCTTCGGCGGCTTGCCGTTTGATTTCCACATCCCGTTCGGTGTCTCGCGTACGCAACACTTCCAACCACCGCTCCCAGCTGCGGCCACCGGCCAGCCCGACGAGCCCCTGGAGGAACCGTCCGGCATCGCCGGGCACTCCCACCGTCGGCGTGCGGTTCTTGGATAGCGAACGTCCTTCCCTGCCGGCCGTGATGAGCTTCGCTTTGCGGTTGATCACCCGTCCGTAGTCGAGTCGAAAGTCGACGGGCATTCCGGCCAGGATCACAAGATCGGATTCACGCAAGGCCTCACGGCGACGATGACGCAGATGCAGCGGATGCCGCACACCGAGTAAGCCGCGGGCCATCCCCGCGAGCCAGGTAGGCATGCCCAGCTGCACGACCGCGTCGGCGATGGCATTGGCCTCTCCGGGAAGCGCCATCGCACCGCTGCCGACAACGAGAACGGGACGCTCGGCCTTCGCCACCAGCTTTGCGGCCCGTTCCAACGCAACCCGTCCCGGAGACGGGATTCTGACAGGTCGGGTGAGGACCTGTTCGCTCGCGTCGATGCCGGCGAACAGCCGGTCCACATGGCGTCCCAGATACCACCGGGTCGCACGCGCAGCGATGCTCTTCGGGCTCCGATCCGACTGGTAGAGACCCCGCACAGTCTGTTCGTCGTAGAGCAGGTCAACCGGAATCTCGACGAACACCGGACCATGAACACCAGACGCTGCAGCGAAGAACGCCTCGTCGACGATGCCCGAGAGATCCCGGACACGACGCACTTTGAACACTTCTTTGACATGAGGGCGGACGACAGCGGCCTGGTTGATATCCTGCAGCGCCCCCCTGCCCCTCAGAGCCGTTGCGGCGGCGCCGCCGATGAGCACGAGTGGCGACTGGGCAAGGTACGCATTCTGCAGAGCTGTCAATGTGTTTGTCACGCCCGGCCCCGCAGTGACGACCGCCACACCGGCGATGCCGGTGAGCCGGGCCATGGCATCAGCAGCAAACACCGCATTCGCTTCGTCTCGAACGTCGACGACCCGAACGCCAAGGGCGTTGCAGGCGGTGAGTATCGGTGCGATGTGGCCTCCGGTCAGAGTGAAGATGAAACCAACATCGTGCCGCGCCACGGCATCGGCAACCCGTTCACCTCCGTGCGCAAACCCCATCACCGCTCCAGCACATGCTGATCGAGGACGAAACAGGAGAACATGCCGGTGAGCACAATCGAATCGCCGTTGTCAACCTCGACGGTGACCGCTCGCCTTCTGCCCTCTGTTCCATCGACACGAGCACGAGCGACGAGAGCGTCTCCGACGCTCACCGGGGCCGTGAAACGAACATCGGCGCTCCCCAGCACGACGTTCGGATCGTTCACCGCCAGCATGGCTGCGTGGTCGGCCAGACCGAAAACGAACCCACCGTGGACGAGACCACGGCCGTCGACGGCCATCACTGCGATGGTTGTCAGATGGACCTCGGCTCGCCCTTCTTCAAGCAGCCGGGGCGAACCGCAGAGCCGGCGGTCGATCTGAAGGTGTGTAACTGGTTTGCTCATGTGATCCTTTCGGCAACGCCCAGCGTACAGCGGCACGGTCATCGCCCGACATGTTCAAGAGGCTCAGGTCTGCGGGAATCATTCCCCGCGGTTCACCCCCATCGACCTCGACTCGTTCCTCGTCTCGGCCACTTCCCCCTTAGCCCCGATTATTCGCAACGTTCCCTTGAATAATCGGGGTTAGGGGGAAGCATCACTCAGCGCACCCTGCCTGGATTCCCGCTGCGCCATGCGGCTACGCTGCACTCGATTGTTCGTGAACCTTCAACACTTCCTCGTCACCGGCACAGGCACCAGACTCGCGATGCGTCTCAGCGCTCTCGTTCCACGCCGGTTCGGCCACAGCGCGATCAGAAGAATCACTCGCAGGATTGCCCGTCGCGACTCGACACTCACACGGGCGATCCGCTCCAATCTGGCCGTCGTCCTCGACACCACACCGGACGACCCTCGGCTCGACTCCTATGTCGAGGAGGTCCTCTTCTACTCGGCAAGCGGAAGCTACGACTTCTTCCGCGCCCTCGGTGGAACCATCGAAGAGAACCGCAGTCTGGTCGAGATGCCGCAGGCGCTCTGGGACATTCTCGACCCGGCCAACCGTCACGGCCGCGGAATTCTCATCGTGGCCCCACACGTCAGCACCCTGGATCTCGCCGGGATAGGGTTGGCAGCCTCTCCCTACGCAAACACATACGACATCCAGGTTCTCTCGTACGCGCTCCCCCCGTCCGGCTATGAACTCATGAATGACCTGCGAACCACCCAAGGGCTCATCCTCACCCCGTCTTCCGCCGATGCTTTGCGAGAAGCTGCAGCCCGCCTTCGCGACGGCGGCGTGGTGGTCACATCGGTCGATCGGCCACCGCCCCGCAACAAACGAGCACAAACGGCGACATTCTTCGGCAAAGACGCCCGCCTGTGGAATGGGTTTGCCAAGCTCGCGACATCGACCGATGCTCTGTTACAGATCGTCTCGGTGGAACGAATCCCCGATGATCGGTACCGTCTCAACGTCGGAAGACGGATCGACCCGCTGGAGATGGAAGGGGACGACGTGGCTGCGGAACTGTGGCATGAGACACTCAAGGAGGTGGAGAACATCATTCGTGCCCACCCTGAGCAGTGGATGATGTTCTTCCCGGTGTGGCCCGATGCCGAGGAGGCAGAATGAGCGAGACTCCGTCCCACGAACGAGTCAACGACATCCTGCTTGGACCACTCGAACGTCCCGCATTGCGCTGGCTCTCCAAGCATATGCCCGAGCGCATAACACCCGACGCGCTCACCCTCATCGGCATCGGCGGCTCGCTGATGACCTTCGGTGGGTATTGGGCCAGCAACCTTTCGCCATGGTTCCTTTGGCTCGCCAGTTTCGGCCTGGTGGTGAACTGGTTCGGAGATTCCCTCGACGGAACGATTGCACGGTACCGCCACATCGAACGGCCCAAGTACGGGTTCTTCGTCGACCACGCCGTCGACGGCGTGAGTGAGATGCTGGTGGCGTTCGGTCTTGGGCTCTCTCCGTACGTGTCGTTCAACGTCGCCGCCGTTGCGCTGGTCGGTTACCTGCTCCTGTCGATCTACGTGTACCTGACAACGTATGTACGGGGCGTGTTCCAGATCTCGTACGGACGGTTCGGACCTACCGAGGTGCGAGTCATCATCATCGGATTCAACGCTCTGCTCTTCTTCGGTCATATCCCCCGCATCAGCACCGTGTTCGGTACCGTCGGGGTCTATGACCTGGCGATTGGGGCTCTCGCTGCGGTCCTGATCGTGATCTTCATCGTGTCGGCGATCCGGGAGGCAAGAAACCTCGCTGTGGAAGACACAGGAAGGCACTGACATGCTCACGATCGAGAAGGTCGACGTCACGAACCGGGCGCAGGTGAAACGTTTCATCAACTTGCCCTACCGCCTGTACCAGAACGATCCGTTCTGGGTACCTCCGCTGAAGACGGACATCGCAACGATGCTCAACCCGAAGAAGCATCCGTTCTATGAACACTCCGTGGCAGACTTCTTCATTGCCGTGCGGGACGGACGAGATGTCGGCCGCATCGGCGCTCTCGAGAACACGCGGTTCAACGCAACCCACGACAGTCGAGAAGCGGAGTTCTACTTCTTCGACGTCGAGGACGACTCTGAGGCGGCAGCGGCGCTCTTCGGACAAGTTTTCGACTGGGCCACCGCCAGAGGCATGGAAGCCGTAGTCGGCCCTAAAGGTCTGAGCCCGTTCGACGGATACGGCATCCTCGAACGTGGGTATGAGCACCGCCAGACGATGTCGATGCTCAACTACAACTTCCCCTACTACATCCGGATGGCGGAGGAGAATGGCCTCGTCAAAGAAATCGACTTCATTTCCCACGTCATCGACCCGTCGACGTTCACTCTCGATCCTCGAATCCCGAGAATTGCAGAGCGTGCGGCGCGGCGCTCGGGACTCCGAGTTCACCGTTTCCGCTCCCGTTGGGAGATCTACCGCTGGGCCGAACGAATCGCACGGACCTACAACAACTCGTTCGTGAACAACTGGGAGTACGTGCCCCTGACCGACGCGGAAGTCAGCTTCGTGGTCAAGCAGATCATCCCCGTGGCCCGACCGGACCTGCTCAAGCTCATCGTCACCAACGACGACGAACCCGTCGGATTCGTGCTCACCTTCCCGGACGTGTCCGGCTCTCTTCAGAAGATGGGAGGCCGACTCCTCTCTCTCGCAACCGTATCGCTCCTCAGAGAACTCCGCAGCACCAACTGGGTCGTCGCCAACGGCATCGGCATCCTCCCCGAGTATCAGCGCAGAGGCGGCAACGCCCTGCTGTACCGAGAACTCGCCGAGGTGTTCCAGCGGGCCGGGTTCGACCGTTATGAGCTGACCCAGGTTGCCGAGACGGCAGTCCAGATGCGTCGCGACCTCATCAACATCGGAGGGATCCCCCACAAGAACCATCGGGTCTTCCGAAAGGTTCTCTAGGCGCAGGGCTTGCCTACAAGAGGTACTTCGTATTTCGTACTTCCTATCGCGGCCGGCATCGTGGCACGACCCCGGGGCGAGAGTGGGGACTCCTTCCGATGACTGATGACTGACGGCTCGGCGGACTCCTAGAGCCGGGTGCCTTTGCCGATCACCACGACCCCTCCGGGTGACACGGTGAACCGTTCCGCATCCCTGTCCAGGTCCACGCCAAGATGGAACCCCTCCGGCACCTGGACGTTCTTGTCGATGATCGCTCTCCTCACGACGGCACCGCGGCCGATGTTCACCCCTTCGAAGAGAACCGACTGCTCGACGGTCGCATACGAATGCACGCGCACTCTCGAAGAAACCACCGACTGGCGGATCACCGCGCCCGAAATGATGGTCCCGCCGGCGACGAGGGAATTCAACGCCCTGCCACGGCGCCCTTCGACATTGTGGACGAACTTCGCAGGCGGACGAGGGAAGTCCCAGGTCAGAATCGGCCAGTGTTCGTTGTACATGTCGAACACCGGGTTGACGGCGATGAGGTCCATGCTGGCCTCATAGTACGCGTCCAACGTGCCAACATCTCGCCAGTACCCGCGTTCTCGATCCGTCTGGCCAGGCACCCGATTGCCTGCGAAGTCGTAGACGTACGCGTCACCGTGCTCGGTCAGCTTCGGGATGATGTTGCCGCCGAGGTCGTGTCGCGAGTCGTCGTCGTCTGCATCCTCCCGCAGTGCCTTGAGCATCGTCTTGGTATGAAAGACGTAGTTGCCCATCGACGCGAACGCATGGGTGGGATCACCGGGCATCGAAGGTGGTTGCTCCGGCTTCTCGAGGAAGTTCTGGATCTTGGCGTCTTCTGACGCGTCGATGATCCCGAACCCACTCGCCTCTTCGATCGGCACCGGGATGCCGGCAACGGTGACCCCTGCACCTGTGTCGATGTGCTGCTCGAGCATCTGTCGAGGATCCATCCGGTAGATGTGATCGGCACCGAACACGAGCACATGGTCCGGACGCTCATCGTCGATCAGATTCAGGTTCTGGTAGATCGCATCGGCGGAACCCGCGAACCACTGCGGTCCCCGCCGCATCTGTGCCGGAACGGCCGCAACGTAGCTGCCAAGAAGTGGAGACAGCCTCCAGGTCTGAGCAAGATGGCGGTCGAGACTGTGGCTCTTGTACTGGGTCAGAACGACGATTCTGCGAAAGCCTGCATTGACGAGATTCGACAGGACGAAGTCGACGAGACGGTACCCACCACCGAACGGTACGGCAGGCTTGGCGCGATCTCGAGTCAGCGGGAAGAGACGGCTTCCCTGTCCTCCGGCAAGAACGATGGCGAGAACCCGGGGGATCATGCGCTCACGCTAGCAAGACAGAGAGCCACTCTCCTGCTTCCTCAGGGGAAAGCGGGAGAACTGCGCCGGCGAGGGGATGGGGGTGTTTGTTCTCCGACTCCCGATACCATGCGCCCTGCATGCCGCATCTTCGACACCTTTTCCTTGCCGTGCTCGTGGTTACTCTCCTCGCCGCCGGATGCACGGCGTCACCGTCGGTGACATCCGGGGAACCACTCCCCACGATCTCCCCAGACGAGTTCACGGCGCTCCTGAGAGCTTCAGACAAACCGGTGATCCTCAACGTCTGGGCATCCTGGTGTGGGCCCTGCCGATCCGAAGCGCCGCTCCTCCGTCAGGCCTACGAGGAGTTTGGATCTCGAGTCCGGTTCATCGGTGCCGACGTAAACGACACTCAGACGGGGGCCCAACGGTTCATCGCCCAGTACGGTCTGGACTTCGAGCACTATTTTGATCCCGGATCCGCGATCCCGACGGCCCTGCGCTCCACGGGCGTGCCGCACACATTCTTCTTCGCCCCTGGCGGAGAACTGCGTTTCTCCCATCACGGAATGATCGACGAGCAGACACTCGCGATCCAGATCGACGATCTCTTGAGGTAGCCGCGTGGAGTTCACCCTTCTCGGAGCCGCCCTCCTGGGTGTCGCCGCCATGCTTGCGACCCTACGGATCGAGCGGTTGCGAGGAACGACAAATCGCAAGGACCTCATGGACATCGCACTGGGCACCGCAGCAATCGGCCTGGCGGTCGGAAGGGTCGCCACCATGGTGTTGCAGGGAACGAACCCGTTCACGCACCCGCTCGATCTGTTCTTCATCCGCGGGGGTGTCGACACCGGTTTCGCTGCATTGGGTTCGATGGCATATCTGGCGTGGGCTGTGCGACACGACTTCTGGCCGACACTGGACCTGCTCGCTCCGGCCGGTATCGCGGGTCTCGGCGGATGGCACGCCGGATGTCTCCTCCGCTCCGCGTGCGCCGGCACAACGACGTCGCTGCCATGGGCGATCACGCTTGCTCAGAGCCCGATCGGACGCCACCCCGTCGAGATCTACGCGGGACTTCTGCTCTTTGCCGGCGCCGGCGTACTCATTGCCGTTCGAGCGAAGGCCGCACCCGGCGTCATCGCCTCCGCAGCTCTGGTGATTGCCGCCGGTGTTCGGCTTGCGACGGAACCGCTGAGGCTCGGCCTCGGTGCCGATCCCAGCCCCTGGTATGCGACCGGAGTGATGGTAGGTCTGATCAGTTTCTCGATTCGAGTCATCGCAGCACGATCCCGTAACATCCTGGACTCGTGAACGCACCGTTGATCAACCTCGATGGCATCGGCGTGCGGTTCGGTCGACTCACCGTTCTGCGCGATGTTTCCCTTCATGTCGATCCCGGTGAAGGCGTGGGCATCGTCGGTCCGAACGGCTCCGGAAAGTCGACACTTCTGAGAGTGCTCGCCACCCTGCTGCGTCCCACCGAAGGCAAAGGGACGGTGCTCGGCGCACCTCTCGACACCGATCCGTCCCCGGCGACTCGGCGCCGCGTGGCGCTTCTCGGACACCAGCCGGCGCTCTACGGCGAGCTCACTCTCGAAGAGAACCTCGAGTTCGTTGCCCGCCTCGTCGGCATCGCCAACGGCGATGTGAGACGTTCCCTCGAGAAGGTGGGATTGGGGGGCGCCATGGACCGCCGAGCCGACCACTCGTCTCACGGGATGCTGCGCCGGGTCGAGTTCGCTCGCGTGCTCATGACACAGCCCGACCTGCTACTCCTCGACGAGGCTCACGCAGGCCTCGACAAGATGGCCGCCATGCTGGTCGAGGCAACTGTGGCGGAGGTGAAGCAGCGGGGTGGATGTGTCGTGCTCGTGTCCCACGAGCCGAACCGAATGCTCCCTCTCGTGGAACGAACCTACGAACTCGTGGGTGGGACTGCGGTCGAGGGCCCGGTCGCGACATGAGTGCACGCGAGTTCTGGCGTCAGGCGTTCGAGATCATGCGAAAGGATCTCAAGATCGAAGGGCGGGCGGGAGAGGTGCTGTCGATCACCGTCCCCTTCGGCGCGGTCGCCCTGCTCCTGCTCCCCATGGCAATCGGGACGGAGAAGGCAATGCTCGCGCGAATCGGACCGGGCATGTTCTTCGCCATCACCCTCCTGTTCGGCATGCTGGTCGCCTTCCGCCAATCGGCCACCGACGAACCGGCGCAGCGGGAACTGCTGACCTTGCTCGGCATTGATCCTGCCGCGACATTCGTGGGCCGCTCTGCGGCCAGTGCGCTGCTCTTGCTTGGATTCGAACTCGTGCTCATCCCCCTCGACATCGTGCTGTACAACCCCTCGCCCGTTCGCGGCTGGGGCTGGCTGCTGCTGATCGTGCTCCTCGTCGCCATCGGCCTCTCACTGATCGGTACCCTGGCAGGAAGCGTGACAGCCGGCCTCCGGACTCGCGCGACGCTCGCCCCTCTGCTCGTCGCCCCACTCTCCGTGCCGCTCCTCATCGCTTCAACACAGGTGGTGGAAGCACTTCGATTAGATCGCAGTATCCTTAACTGGATCGTTTTGCTTATCGCCATGAACCTTGCCCTAACCGTCGTCGGTGTGATCACCGCCCGCCCACTCGAGGAGACATCCCGTTGAAGCGTTCCGTCCAGATACTCTCGGCACTCGCGATCATCGGTGTTGCTGTTGGATTGACATTCGGCATCACGGCTCCGATCGACGAATTCCAGGGCATCTTCCAAAAGATCATGTACGTCCACGTCCCGTCTGCATGGCTTGCCTACCTGTCCTTCGCTGTGGTGTTGATCGCCGGCATCGGCTATCTCGTCACCAAGAAGCACTCGTGGGATAGAGTCGCCGCCAGCTCGGCGGAGATGGGCGTCTTCTTCACCGGCACGGCGCTCATCACCGGCATGCTGTGGGGACGACCCGTCTGGGGAACGTTCTGGGATTGGGGTGATGCACGGCTGGTACTCACCGCGCTGACGTTCATCATCTATCTCGGCTACCTCGCTTTGCGGCGCAGCATCGCGGACCCGGAGATGAGGGCAAGACGCGCCGCAGTACTCGGCATCATCGCATTCGTACAGATTCCCCTCGTCCACTTCTCCGTCACGTGGTGGCGCACCCTCCACCAGACGGCAACGGTGCTGCGCCCTGAAACGTTCGAGCGTGGCGGCAACTCCGCCATCGATCCTTTGATGTTGCGAGCGCTGATGGTGAATCTGGCCGCCTTCACCCTCATCTACCTGGCGTTCATGGTGACGCGGGTGTGGATCGCACAGATGGCAGATGCCGTCGAAGAACGAGAGGCAAATGAGAATCTGGAGATCGCCGGAGCCGGCATAACGGCCCCGATCTTGGGAGGTGACGTCGATGACTGAGTTCACTGGGAGTTGGGTGGTCTTTGCCTACTCGCTCGTCTACGGGTTCATGGTGATCTACGCCATCAGCCTGGTGGTGCGCCTCCGGTCGGTCTCCAAACGATTCAAGAGAGGCAGCTGACCATGGCTCATCGCTGGTTCATCATTCCGGCCATCGTCGCGGTTCTCGTCGCGGTCGGTTTCTTCGCGTTCGGCAACCTCAACAAGAACCTCGTCTACTACCTCACCCCCACCGAGGCGCTGCAACAGCGGGCCGACTTCCCTGACGGTCAGCGCTTCCGTCTCGGCGGACTGGTCGTCGCCGGCAGCATCAGAACGACGCCCAACGGGGTCAGCTTTCAGGTGAGCGATGGGCAGAGCACGATCGACGTCGAGAACGAAGGTTCCCCACCGCAGCTGTTCCAAGATGGAGCGGGCGCCGTTGTGGAAGGCTCGTGGCAAGGTGATCACTTCGTCTCTGACGTCCTGATCGTCAAACACGACGAGCAGTACAACGCAGAAGACGACACGCACGAGGCGTTCGTACCACCGAAGGGGGGTTGATCAGATGGCCGCGACGCTCGGCAGCCTCGGCGTTCTGATCGCACTGATCTCGGCGATCACGCTCGCGATCCAGGGTTTCAGAGTCCAGTTCGCATCCACGAGAATGCCGGTGAGCAAACTGAAATACCCGGTGTATGGACTGCTCGGCGGCGGGATCCTGTCAATGATCGCTCTCGAGTTCGGCCTTCTGACCAACGACTTCTCCATCGCGTACATTGCGAACAACTCGACATCGACGACACCGCTGCTCTACAAGATGGCATCGGCCTGGGCGGCGCTCGAAGGCAGCATCGTCCTGTGGGGATTCATCTTGGCCGTCTTCGTCGGCACCGTGTACTTCGCCTCACAGCGACTCCACAAACCCGACGCCCTCGGGGCAGGGGCACTGGCGGTCATGGGAATCATCTCGACGTTCTTCTTCGCGATGATGCTGACGATTTCGAATCCGTTCGAGGTCTGCACCCGCGCTGCACAGGTGGGCTGCATGTCGTCGAGCCCATTCCCGTGGGTTCATGCGCAAGCTGCGCTTGAAGGTTTCGGACCAAACCCGCTGTTGCAGAACCATCCGCTCATGGCGATCCACCCGCCGATGCTCTACATCGGCTACGTAGGGATGTCGGTGCCGTTCGCCTTCGCCATGTCCGCTCTCATGATCGGTTCCGGCGGGACCGACTGGCTCAAGCGGACCCGATCATGGACCCTCGTCGCCTGGGTGTTCCTGACCATCGGCATCGTGCTCGGCGGCCTCTGGTCGTACGAGGTGCTCGGGTGGGGCGGCTTCTGGGCGTGGGACCCGGTGGAGAACGCCTCATTCATACCATGGCTGACCGCCACCGCGTTCCTGCATTCTGCCGCCGTGCAATCACGGCGCGGCATGATGCAGAGTTGGAACTTCGTCCTCGTCATTTCGACGTTCTCCCTGACGATCCTTGGAACGTTCATTACACGCTCGGGGATCATCAACTCGGTGCACAGCTTCACGCAGTCACCGATCGGTCCTGCGCTGCTGTGGTTCCTCGCGGTAACGCTCGTTCTGTCGTTCGGGCTGTTCGCCACACGCTCCCACATGGTGGCTTCTGCACCTCGGCTCGACTCGCTCGCCAGTCGCGAAGGAATGATGCTCGCCAACAATCTGATCCTGACCGTGTTCGCCTTCGTCGTCCTGATCGGAACCCTGTATCCGCTCATCGTCGAAGCGACCACCGGTTCCACGGTCGGAGTCGGCCGTCCCTTCTTCGACAAGCTCGCGGTGCCAATCGGCCTCCTCTTGGTGTTGGCGATGGCCATCGGGCCAATCACTCCG
Organism: Gammaproteobacteria bacterium; assembly: GCA_011682695.1. Taxonomy (NCBI): domain Bacteria; kingdom Pseudomonadati; phylum Pseudomonadota; class Gammaproteobacteria; species Gammaproteobacteria bacterium. The sequence continues at coordinate 1,555 of JAACED010000047.1, read as the reverse complement.
TGGCGAGCCGCCCGAGGACCGATCGTGTGGGCCCGTATCCGCAATCCCCTGCGGTTCGCCCTCGCTGTCACCGCCGTCGGCATCGTGTTCGGCAGGCGCAGCCTTTCGGTCGCCATGGCGCTTCTGCTCGGGTCCTTCGTCATCGCCATCATGGCCAGCCAGCTCTGGAACACGGCTCGCAGGCGTGCCGCGAAACACCAGGAGAATCTCGCCGTGGCGTCGCTGCACACGATGCGTTCCGATCCCGGGTTCTGGGGCGGACAGATCGCACACGTCGGAGTGGCAGTCCTGGTTATTGGGATTGCTCTCTCCACGAACCTCACACTTCGCACCCAGGTGCAACTCACTCCTGGCGATACCGCACGATTCGCCGGATTCGACCTGACGTATGTGAACACGTTCAACAGAGTCGAGTCGAACCGGTTCGTGACCGGAGCACTGATACAGGTCACCAACAATGGAGGGGTCGTCGCAGAGCTGCAGCCGCGCCTCAACCAGTACACCAACGGTCGTGAGTCCGTGGCATCTCCCGATATTCGCGGTTCACTGGCCGGCGACCTCTACCTGTCGCTGCGGGCGATCGATCAGAACCAGGTCACGCTCGATCTCTTCTGGTTCCCTGTGCTGTGGATGGTCTGGGCCGGTGCACTCTTGATCAGTGTCGGTGGGCTATGGGCATGGCTGGTGCGAAAACCCGCCCGAACAGAGCTGACCAAGAACGGGCAGCGGGCATGAGCGAGACCACACGCCCAAGAGTCGGCATGTGGCTCAGCCTGGTAGCGATCCTGGCGATCGTGATCTCCATGGTCGTTGTGTTCAGCAGTGGCTTCGGGAAGGACCCGAGCATGATCGCCTCCCCCCTCATCGGCAAGCCCGCACCCGAGGATTCGTTGGCGTTCCTCGAGCAGGGCGGCGCGCTCAGCCTCGCGGACCTGCGGGGAAACGTCGTCGTCGTGAACTTCTGGGCCTCCTGGTGTTTCCCCTGCCGGCAAGAGCACCCGGTTCTGGAGGCGGCGGCTGCCGCGTACGCCGACCAGCCTGTGCGCTTCGTGGGAGTCGTTTATCAAGATGAGCCCCGTCGGGCGATCGCGTTTCTCGACCAGTTCGGCAGGGCCGAAAAGACGGCCTACGTTGTCGACCCAGAGTCACGCGTTGCCATCGACTTCGGCGTGTTCGGTGTCCCCGAGACGTTCTTTCTCTCACCCGATGGGACGATCATGGCCAAGAAGACAGGCCCCCTCTCACCATTCGAGATCAGCAGCACGATCGACACGCTGCTTGCGGGTGGAACGCCAGGCGATCTCAATGCGGGCCAGACGCAGAAACAAGCCGGCGGCTGATTTCTCGTCACCCCCCTAGCCCCGATTCTTCATGTGGTTGTGGTGGTTGTGGTGGTGGGGTGCGCGAAAACGCCCTCCTGGTAAGGGATACTGAGGTTTGTGAAGACGTCAGTTTCCGAGACAGGAGGGCATCTCCGAGATGAACGCTACCAGCACCCGTAACGTGTCCGTGGAAGCCGGCGGGACCCAGGTGGTTGGCCATGTGGGGTTGCACG
>JAACED010000046.1 GCA_011682695.1 Gammaproteobacteria bacterium | reverse complement strand
TGCCCGCCGACGGTCCGGTACACCGGACAGACATTGAGGCACGCTCCGCAACGAATGCAGGCCAGGATCTCGGAACTCTGACCCGCCAGGACCTTTGAGCGCCCGTTGTCGACGATCACGACATGCAGCTCGTCCGGGCCGTCCGGTTCACCGGCGCGGCGAGGGCCGGTGAGGATGTTGGTGTAGACACTCAGCTTCTGGCCTGTCGCACTGCGAGCGAGTACCTCCAAGATGACGGACATGTCCCCGATCGACGGGACGAGGCGCTCCGCACCCAGCATCGCGACATGGATTCTGGGCGCCGTGGTGGTGAGGCGACCGTTGCCTTCATTCGTGACGATGCAGATGGATCCGGTCTGCGCGACGGCGACGTTCACACCGCTGATCCCCATGTCGGCGGTGAGGAACAGGGGACGGAGATGACGGCGGGCAATCGAGTTCAGTTCGATCGGGTCGTCCGTGTACGGAACGCCAAGCTTCTCTTCGAACAGCGCCCCGACCTCGAAGCGGGTTTTGTGGAGGACCGGTGCGATGATGTGCGATGGGCGGTCCTTCGCGAGCTGCACGATCAACTCTCCGAGGTCGGTCTCAACGACCTCCATTCCTGCGTCTTCGAGAGCGTCGTTGAGGCGGAGTTCTTCGGTGAGCATTGATTTGGACTTGACGATTCGTTGCACATCTCGGGAGCGCGCGAGTTGTACGACGTAGTCATTGGCTTCGCGTGCGTCCGCGGCAAAGAACACATGTCCTCCCGCCGCTTCGAGCGCGTCCGCAAACTGGCCGAGATAGCGGTCCAGATTCGCGAGTGTGTGGAGGCGGATCTCACGAGCGCGATCCCGCATTTCGTCCATCGCCGGGAATGCCTCGACGGCGTGGTCACGATGGTCGGAGAATCGTTCCGCGCCCACCTTGAGCGCGGCGATCGGGAGAGTGCCGATGTCCGGGCGCGCTCGTTCGAGGAAGGACGTCATGGCTTGGCGAGGATCTCGGCGATGTGGTGAACTTCAACGGAACTCCCGCGGCGATGCAGGCCTCCTGCAATGTGCAAGAGGCACGAGATGTCGCCTCCGACGACGGTGCCGGCCCCGCTCGCTTCGATATTGTCGAGCTTTCTGTCGAGCATTGCGATAGACACGTCGGGCATCTCGAGAGCGAACAGCCCGCCGAAGCCACAGCACTCGGTCGCGTCCGGAAGTTCCACCCGTTCCATTCCCGCGACGTTGTCGATGAGCTTTTCGGGCTGTGACTTCACACCGAGGTTTCGCAGGCCATGGCAGGAGTGGTGCAGGGTGCAGGAGCCGGCGCCGGTGGCGTCCACATCGATTACGCCGAGGTCATCGATCAGGAACGAGGTGAGCTCGCGTGTCCTCGCCGAGACTCTTTGAGCCGTCTCGGAGAGATCGGGGTCGTCGGCGACGAGGTCAGGGATGTGGTGGATGATCATGTCTGCGCACGACCCCGAGGGCAGCACGATCGTGCCTTCGGTGGCGTCCAGCACCTGGAGTGTGTGTACCGCCATGCGCCGTGCTACATCGTGAAAACCAGCGTTGAAGGCGGGCTGGCCGCAGCACGTCTGCTCGAAGGGGAACTCGACGGTCATTCCGAGCCGCTCGAGAAGGTTCGCGACGGCTTCTCCGACCTGCGGCGCGAACGCATCGACGAGGCACGTGACGAACAACTGCACGGTGGCCATGGCCAGGACGCTACTCGCTCGGTCCCCTCCTGGCGCGGATCGCGCTCGGGTCGGAGTCGGTGCTTGTTCGAGATGAATCCGTTCGCCATCCCGGCGCACCGGCAGCGAATCTCACGGCAGCAGCTTGCGTTCCTTCGCAGCGGCCTCCAGTTCTTCGTGAAACTGGGGGGCGGCGATCCCGATCAACGCCTCTGCCCGTTCCCGGAGATTCATGCCGAACAGGTTGGCGACGCCGTACTCGGTGACGACGTAGTGGACATCGGCACGGCTGGTGACCACACCGGCGCCCTGTTTCAGGAACGGGACGATGCGAGAGAGCGTGCCGCCCTTGGCGGTTGCGGGAAGAGCGATGATGGGTCGGCCTCCGCTGGACTTCGCTGCACCGCGGATGAAGTCGACCTGTCCACCGAACCCGGAGTAGATATAGGGGCCGATCGAATCGGAGCAGACCTGTCCGGTCAGATCCAGCTCGATCGCAGAGTTGATAGCGACCATGTTGTCGTTCTGGGAGACGACGAACGGATCGTTGGTGTGATCGACCGGGTGCGCCTCGATGAGCGGGTTGTTGTCGAGGAACTCGTAGAGCTCGTCGCTTCCCATCGCGAACGTGATCACGACCTTGCCGGGGTGGAGCGACTTGTGTGTCCCCGTGACGACGCCGCGTTCGATGGCACGCATGGCTCCGTCCGACATCATCTCGGTGTGAATCCCGAGCTGCAGGTCGCCTTCCATCGACTCGTACACCGAGTCTGGGATACCGCCGATGCCCATCTGCACCGTCGAACGGGGTGGGATGAGCTCCAGTACATGCGCCGCGATCTTGCGTTCGACCTCGGTGGCCGGTTTCGGTATCAGGTTGGGTAGCGCTTCGGTGTGCTCGACGATCGTATCGACCCTGCTCACGTGGAGGAATGAATCGCCGAGGATGCGAGGCATCTTCGTGTTCACCTGGACGATCACCTTCTTGGCCGACTGGTAGGCGGCCTGGGAGGCGAGCGTCTCGACGCCGAGACTCATGAAACCGTGCTCGTCTGGAGGGGACACCATCAGCATTGCGACGTCCAGGGGAACGATGTTCTCTTTGAACAGGCGCGGAATCTGGTGGAGGAAGATCGGAACGTAGTCTGCCCGTCCTTCGTTCACCGCTTTCCGATCCGCCGGTCCCACGAAGAGCGAGTTGTGGCGGAAATGATCGGCCATCGCCGGATCGGAAAGCGGATCGTCACCCACGAGGAGAACGTGGTTGAGCTGTACATCGGAGAGCTCTTCGCCCCGTTCTGCGAGCGCCCTGACCAGTGCCCACGGGATCGCCGCGTTCCCTCCGTAGTAGACACGATCGCTGCTCTGGATCTGATACACGGCCTGCTGCGGAGTCTGCAGCTTCGATCGGTAGTCGTCGAACCAGTTCATGCGCTTGCTCCTGCCAGAAGAGATCCCAGCTCGACGAACGGTAAGCCGTGGGCGGCTGCGACGTGGGGATGGACGAGGTTTCCTTCATACAGGACGATTCCCGCGGCGAGATTGGGATCCGCCGCTGCACCTCCCGTTCCTCGTTCGGCCAGTGCCACCAGTTGGGGCAGGACGGCTCTCGTGAGCGCTTTGGAGGCGGTGCGGGCGATGTTCGCAGTCATGTTGGGCACGCAGTAGTGCACGACGTCGTGGACGATGAACGTCGGCTGGTCGGGGCTCGTTGGCCGGCTGGTTTCTACGCATCCCCCCTGGTCGATCGAGAGGTCGACGATCACGCTTCCTCGCCGCATACCTTTGACCATGTCCTCGGTAACCAGAATCGGAGCTCGCGAGCCGGGAATGAGCACCGCGCCGATGAGCACATCCGCCAAAGCGGTGTAGTTCTCCAGCGGTTCGAGGCTGGCGTTCGCCGTAGCCACCTGACCACCGCATCGCGAGCTCACCGCTCTCAGTTTCGCCATGTCGGTGTCGATTACGACGACGCGGGCTCCGGCAGCCCTCGCGTGGCATGCGGCAGTTCGGCCCGCAATCCCCGCGCCGAGAATGACGACGGATGGTGGGGCGATCCCAGGCACGTTTCCCAGCAGGATTCCCCTTCCTCCTGAGTCGTTCTGTAGGTAGTAGCCGGCGAGATGCACGGCAAGCATCCCCGCCATCTCACTGAACGGTGCGAGGATCGGGCGGTTGCCGGCTGCATCCTCGATGAGCTCATAGGAGACGGTGGTGATCCGTCGCTCGATCAACCCGTTGACCAGCGCCTTCGAGGCGACCGCCATGTGATGAAAACTGCAGATCGTGGATCCGGGCTTGAGGAGATCCAGTTCGACTGTGGACATCGTGCCGATCCTGGTGACGAGATCGGCGCGCCGGTAGGCCTCCTCCGCGCTGTACACGATCTGCGCGCCGGCCTGCTCATACTCGTGGTTGGAGAATCGGGCACCCAGTCCTGCGTCGTGCTGGACCAAAACGGTGTTTCCGAGCCTGTGCAGGTGGGCTGCGGCGTCGGGAGTCAATCCAACCCGATGCTCGTGATGAAGAGATTCCTTGGGGACTCCGATGATCATTGCTCAACCTCCCGCCCGAGGATGGGGCGTGTTGTGAGAACCTTTGACGGCCTGACGTCGTGCTGCACCAAGACTAGAGCCCACCGAGCAATGCATGGCAAGCGTCCCGACGACGGTGCTGAAGTTCAGCGGCTCACCCCGAGTTCGAGCGATACCGTCCAGCCGGCCGCTTCGAGACCCGCCTTGGAGAAGGTCTTCGGTTCCTGGTCTCCGACGAGAATCGTGTATTCGGCCGCGTCTGCGAGCTCGGGCACTTCGAACTCGAATCGGCAGACGGCGATCACGTTCGCCTGCACGTCCGGATAGGGGAGAAGGTCCACGAATCCACCCGAGAGAGTGCTGTCACCGAGCACGGTATCGGCAGCATCCATGATCCGTACCGGAGTTCCCGTGTGGACCGCGGGGAACGTCTCGACTCCGTTTCCGCAGGGGGTGCCACGCACGAGGCCGACAGCTTCGATCCAGACGGCATCGCGCTCCTCCGCGGGGAGTCCGAAGTAGTCGCCTCCCGCCAGACGCTGTGCCTCCTCGACGATGAGGTCGTTGTGCAAGGAGAAATCAAACACCGCCAGCGAACCGGAAAGGTCATGGGTCGCCGGTGGAGCGCATGATCCGAGGAGGATGATGATGACGAGGAGGAGGACACGGTAACGGAGGTGCGACACACCACAAGCCTAGAAAGATCCGCGGCGCTGGTGCCTTTGAACCCTGGGCTCGCAGGTACCGTGGGGGTACTCCTGAGCCCTGGGTTCGGGAGCACGTATCCTCGTGGGGGGAAGGAGGAGAGTGAAGGCGGAAGTCGTCATCGCCGGTGCGGGTATCGCCGGAGTGAGCGTCGCGTACCACCTGTCGGTGCGTCATGGCCTGCAGGACGTGGTTGTGTGCGACCCGCGCCCACCGCTAACCCTGACGAGTGACAAGTCGACCGAGTGCTATCGCAACTGGTGGCCGGGCGAGCCGATGGTCCAGCTGATGAACCGCTCGATCGACCTCCTCGAGGAGCTCGCCGCCGTCTCGGGCAACGTCTTCAATCTCAACCGGCGCGGATACGTCTACATCACCGCAGACGACACTCGCCTCGAGACCCTCGAATCGGATGCGGCCGCAACGGCAAAGGCGGGCGGGGGACGTTTGCGCGTCCACAGACCGTTGGAGGGGCGTGCACCGTGTGAAGCGGCGCGTCATTGGGACGGTGTGACCTCGGGTGCGGACTTGATCACGGATCCCGACCTGCTTTGGCGGCTTTTCCCATACCTGACCAAAGATGCCGTGGGAGCCTTGCATGTGCGTCGTGCAGGCTGGCTCAGCGCACAGCAGCTCGGGGCGTGGCTGCTCACGGAGGCCAGGTCGGCAGGAGTGAAGTTCCTGCCGCACGAGATCGTCGGTGTACAGACCGGTCCGGGCGGAGTCTGCGCGGTCGATCTCGACGACGGGAACCGGATTGAGACTCGAGTCTTCGTCGATGCTGCAGGCCCGATGGTGAGTGACGTGGCGGGGCTGCTCGGGGAGGAGCTTCCCGTCCATGCCGAGTTGCACCTCAAGGTGGCGTTCAAGGATCACCTCGGTGTGGTGCCGAGGGACGCTCCGCTGCTGATATGGGACGATCCGCAGTCCATTCCATGGGATCCGGAGGAGATCTCCGGGTTGCGAGACGGTATGTCGGATCTGCTCGATGTTCTTCCCTCCGGTTGTCACCTCCGTCCGGAAGGCGGAGCCGAATCGCCGTGGGTACTGGGGTTGTGGGAGGTTCGGCGACGCGATGTGACGCCCACGTTTCCCATCCCCATCGATCCGATGCACGCCGAGGTCGTGCTGCGCGGCCTGTCGAAGATGATCCCCGCTCTCGAGGTGTACCGCGGACGAGCACCGAAGACCATCGTCGACGGGGGGTACTACCTCAAGACACCCGAGAACCTTCCGATCGTCGGGCCGCTGCAGACACACGGCGCGTTCGTCATCGGAGCGCTGTCTGGTTTCGGCATCATGGCGTCACAGGCTGCGGCCGAACTCGTGTCGCTGCACATCACGGGGGAGAGGCTCCCCGAGTACGCGAATGCATTTGGGCTCCAGCGGTTTGACGATCCTTCCCATCTCGACAGCATCGGTACCGACAACGGGCAACTCTGAAGTCGGTCGAGAACGAAAAGGGCGTCGAGAACGTTCCGCCGCCCGGTTGTTCGCGATTCTCCTGTCTTCAAAGACCCTTCCTCCGCTCCTCACGAGCGGCATGTCTCCTTCGACATCGACACTCGACTTGCCACTAGCCTTGCCTGACCGGTCCCTGGGAGACCAATGCAGCGGATGCTGGCGGCGCTGAAGGGCCGATCCAGAGATGAGAAGTTAGGTACCTTCATTGGTGTCTTTACGCCGTCTGTCCTGACGATTCTCGGCGTCATCCTGTACCTGCGGACCGGCTGGGTCGTCGGCAACGTCGGGTTGATGGGTGCGCTCGTCATCATCGTCATCGCCCACCTCGTGACGCTGGCCACCGCACTGTCCGTTTCCGCCGTCAGCACCAACATGCGAGTGGGCGCCGGAGGTGCCTACTACATCATCTCGCGAAGTCTGGGCGTGGAGATCGGCGCGGCGATCGGCATCCCGCTGTTCCTCGCGCAGGCGTTTTCTGTGACCCTCTACGCCTTCGGCCTGGCCGAGAGTCTCCAGATCGTCTGGCCCGCGGTACCGCAGAAGATGGTTGCCGCCGCGACGGTGCTCGTGGTAGCCCTTCTCGCTGCCAGAGGGGCCGGCCTGGCGCTTCGACTCCAGATCCCGATCATGGTCGCCATCGGGGTGTCGCTCGTCGCTCTCGGTGTCGGCATCGCGAACAGCGACCCTGAGACGATTCGTCTAACGACTGCATTCGAGGACCCCCCCGGCTTCTGGACAGTCTTCGCCGTGTTCTTCCCTGCAGTCACCGGGATCCTGGCCGGCATCAGCATGTCGGGAGACCTGAAACATCCTGATCGATCCATCCCTCGAGGAACGATCGCCGCGGTACTTGTGGGATTCGTGGTCTACATCGGTGCCGCCGTCGGCCTGGCGCTCGCAGCCGATCCTGCCGAGCTCGTCGCCAACAATCTGATCTGGTTCACGATCGCCGGCGCTGCCGGGGTACTGATCCTTCCGGGCTTGTGGGGAGCGATCTTCTCCTCTGCGGTGGGGAGCGTGTTGTCCGCACCTCGAACCCTCGAAGCGATGGTGGCCGATCGAGTTTTGCCGCGATGGCTGGGCTCTCCCATTGGGAGGGTGCGGGGCCCGGGAGTGCCTCTGCTCGTATCCCTGCTCGTTGCCCTCGGTGCGGTTCTTCTCGGCGGTATCAACGCGGTTGCACCGGTGCTGACAATGTTCTTTCTCACTACCTACGGAATGGTGAACCTGGTGGCGGGTGTGGAGAACTTGACCGCCGACCCCTCGTACCGTCCGACCATGCGTGTCCACTGGGCGATCTCGCTCGTGGGCGCCGGGGCGTGTTTCTGGGTCATGTTCTTGATCAGTCCTGTGGCTCTTGCCGTCGCGGTCATCTTCGAGATTGGTGTCTATCTGCTGATGCGCAGGAGGGCGCTCGTGGCCCCGTGGGGAGACCTGCGGCGTGGCGCCATGATGTCGCTCGTCCGCTCGACAGTGATCCAGCTCCGAAGGCTTCCCAACGATCCCCGGAACTGGCGGCCCAACATCCTGCTGTTCTCCGGTGACGTGCAGCGCCGACCCGACCTCGCCCGGTTCGCTGCATGGCTTGTGCAGGATCGAGGAATCCTGACGGTGTGTGAACTCGGTGTGGGATCCCTGGAACGATATGCGGGGTTTGCCGCCGAACGAAGGGCACAGCTCGATGCAGATCTGGATGAGCTCGGGGTCGTCGCGTTCGCCGAAGTCGATGTCGTGGACGACTTCGTGGACGGTGCGGTTGCCGTCGCTCAAGCAAACGGGATCGCCGGTATCGAATCCAACACCGTCATGTTCGGATTCAGTGACAAACTCGAGCGGAGGGTCTCCGCATTGCAGATCATCGAACGGCTCGCGCTCATCGGCAAGTCGGCGATCATCTGCCGGACGGTCCCGCATCAGCGGCGAGCGAGCCGCCGCGAGATCCATGTGTGGTGGGGCGGGCTGCAGAACAACGGGGACATGCTCGCATTGTTCGCCCACCTGATTTCACTCAATCCGGAGTGGCGTGATGCCCGAATTCGCATCATGAGCGTTACTTCGAGCGACATGATGGCCGAGCGGAATGCCCGCATGCTCGATCGGGTCATCCAGGCAGCCCGTATCCCCGCCGAAACCGAGGTGATCGTGCGGCGCAGCGGCCAGAGTGTCCAGAGCGTGATCCGAGAACGCTCGGAGGGAGCTGACGTCGTGCTGATGGGACTCCGCACGAACCAGCCTGGTGAAGAGTTGGAGTACGCGCGCCGGCTGGAAGAACTCGTCGAGGGGCTGCCGACGGTCATCTTCGTCCGTTGCGCCGGCGAGTTTCGAGGACGTCTCCTGGGTGATCACCAGGAGGAGTGACGGCCGTCCGGGTCGAACTCGACCATGATGCGCGGATTCCCGGCCGTCTGCTCGCTCGGCGGCGAGGCAGAACCAAGGCTTTTCGAAGCGGCCTGGACCCGTGGGACGTCGCTCAAGAGGAACCTCCTCAGGAGCGTTCGGTCGCGCAAACTCCGATCGAGGGTATAGGGTTCTGCCATGCGTCGATTCCTCACCGTCCTGGTTGTCTCGGTTGCCCTCGCATCGTGTGTGTCGACACCACTGGACGAGGCGGCTACGACGTCGTCATCGTTGGTGTCTCCTACGACGACGGCGCCTTCGGCGACCACGACGACGCCGGATCCGGAGAGTCTTCACGAACAGGCAATCCTGGATCAGATCAACGAGTTGATCGCGCGGACCGAACAGATTCGCGAACTCGAGTTCCTCACGGAACCGACTGTCACCCTTGTCGATGACGACGAGCTCGCGGACAGAGTTCGACAACTCATCGACGAGAACGTCGAGCCGGACGAGATCGCCAGGGACACGGCGCTCGAAGAACTCCTCGGCCTCATCCCGGAAGGCACCGATCTGCTTACGCTCTACCGGGATCTCTACGGCGAGCAGGTGCTCGGTTTCTACGACGGTGAGATGAAGGAACTCGTCGTCCCCGGCAACGAGGACGAATTGAGCCCTGCCCAGAAGGCCACACTGGTGCACGAACTCACCCATGCGCTCACGGACCAGCATTTCGGATTCTCCGACAAGGCCGACGCGTTGGACGAGGCTCAGCGCTTCGACGAGCTCTCTGCATTGCAGGCCATAACCGAAGGGGACGCAACGCTCACCGAGCTGCACTATGTCGCCGCGCTCCCTCCCGGCCAGCAACAAGAGGTGATCGCCGGCTCTCTCAATCAGGACACGAGTGTGTTCGACTCTGCACCGCGGTTCATTCAGGAGCTGCTGGTCTTCCCCTACAACGCAGGTTTTACCCTTCTCAACGGTTTGTGGAGTGTGAGTACCGGATTCGACAGGATCAACGACGCCTACATCAACCCGCCGACCACGACCGAGCAGGTGATCCACCCGGACAAGTACGCCGTACGAGAGCCGGCAGTCACGGTGGCGCTGCCGGATACCCCGATCGACGGATACGAGGCGGTCGAGGAGTCCGTCTGGGGGGAGCTCATCTTCAATGTCATGTTCACCCAGGAACTCGGATCAGGCGTGGCCGACACCGCGGCGGCCGGTTGGGGAGGCGATCGGTATCGTCTCCTTTGGAACGGTGAGAGTGTGGCGTTCGTCCTGAGCTACGCGGGCGACAGCGAAGCCGACGCCATCGAGCTGCAGAAGGCGCTGGGCGACTATGTCGCTTCGGCGATGGCGGTATCGAGAACCCATAGCGATGGCAGCGGCGTTGCGCTGACCGGTGACGCCTACGCCTTCGTTTCTCGGGTCGCGGACCACGTTCTGTTCGTCATCGCCGACGATCCGGCGATCGGCGCAAAGCTCCGCTCATTCTTCCCGGACTTCTGATGCCTCTGATACTCTGCGGTACCCCGATCGGCAACCTCGGCGATGCCAGTCGGCGACTTGCCGAAGCTCTGCAGAGTGCCGATGTCGTGTTCGTCGAGGATACGCGTCGGTCCAGGAGACTGCTCGACCACCTCGGGATCGACAAACCGCTCCGATCATTCTTCGCCGGGAACGAGCAACTGCGGGTTCGCGAACTGTCCGAGCGGCTTACCCGAGGAGAGACCGTCGCCCTGATCACCGACGCGGGAATGCCGGCAATCTCCGATCCCGGGCTGACTGCAGTGCGTGCAGCCCGGGCCATCCGAGCAGAAGTGACGGTCGTGCCCGGTCCGAGCGCCGTCACGGCAGCGCTGGCAGCATCGGGTCTACCGTCCGAACGGTTCGTGTTCGAAGGTTTCCTGCCTCGCAAGGGCGGCGATCGGTCGCATCGCATCGATCAGATCGCCCAAGAGACCCGTACGGTGGTGTTCTTCGCTTCGCCGAAACGTGTCGGGAGAGATCTCGAGGATCTCGCCGGTGTGGTGGGTGGCGAGCGTGCCGTCTTCGTCGCCCGGGAGCTCACCAAGCTCCATGAGGAACTGTGGTGGGGAACGCTTGGTGAAGCGGTCGACCGGTTCCGGGATCCCCAGCGTGGCGAGTTCACGCTCGTGCTCGGCGGCGCTCCCTTCCGGGAGCCGGACCTCGACGAGGCACTCGAGGAGGTCCGGGCTCTCATGGCGGAAGGCGAACCCCTTGCCGGCGCCGTTCGCGAGGTGGCCCAACGGCTACGAGTTCCGCGAGGCCGCCTCTACGAAGCTGCGCTGAGCGACAAGGGCTGAACTCGTCACACACGTGCGCCTGTCAGGTCCGTCCGGAAGCCCTGTCGGCTATTGCGGCAGACACCCGGCCCGGCGCCGATGGCATACCGAATACACCCTCGCTCCGAGGGAGTGGTTCGGGCCGGGCCCAGCAGCTATGTCGAGCAGCTACCTAGAGAGCCTTCCGGCAGGCAGCGCAGATACCCTTGTCCTTGAAGGTCGAAACGTCTTTTGTCGAGTTGCAGAACGTGCACGTCGCTTCGAGCTTGCGGATCATGATCGAGTCTCCTTCGACACCGATGATCAGCTGGTCGCCTCCGTTGATGTTGAACAGGCGCCGAGTCTCGGCCGGGATGACGACCCGCCCGAGGACATCGATCTTGCGCGCGATGCCGGTGTCCATGACAGCCTCCAATAGGTTGGGATGTACTCCACCGGTCCTGGTCGGTGTGACCCACATCTTACCGGAAGGCCGCAGGTCCATTGGTGGAGTCCGCTGGGGAATGCATGCCACTTATCCCCCCCACCGCAACGCAGGGTCGCTGCGATACTTTCCGCCCAATGGTTGCTCCGCTCGCTGGGGGGTCCACCAGACGTGGCACTTGCTGATTTCTCCACCTCGACGCACCTTGTTCCTCGTTTCGCCCGAGCCGTCACGCCCGCCCCGTGGTCTTGCATCAACGTTGCGTCGCGATACGAAATACGCAATACGAAATACGCGAGCCCGCGAGCGAAGGGATCCTGCGCCGCTACGCTCGACTCGATGACCTGGGTCGACGCGCACTGCCATCTTCAGCTGGCCGATGAGAGCCCCGTCGCGTTGCTGGCGCGAGCCGACAGCGTCGACTGGGTCGTTGTTCCGGGGATCGACGTTGCGACGACGAAAGCCGCCATGGCACTCGCGTCCGAAGCTCCCGATCGGGTGTTCGCTACGGCGGGTCTGCACCCCCATGATGCGGCCAAGTGGGCCGAGGAGCGCGATGAAATTGCTCGACTTGCCATCCGATCGGTGGCGATCGGGGAGATCGGGCTCGACTACTACCGCGACTTGTCCCCCCGCAATGCACAACGCGAGGCGTTCAAGGATCAATTGCTCCTCGCCGCCGAGTTGGGCCTTCCCGCGGTGGTGCACTGCCGGGACGCGTTTGCCGATGTTTATGAAATCGTCGAGGAAACCGAAACCGCCGATCGTGTCGTCCTCCACTGCTGGACGGGTGGACCCCGCTGGACGAAACGATTCCTCGAGATGGGAACTCGCTTCTCCTTCGCCGGCCCGGTCGCTTTCGAGACAGGGGATGCCGTTCGGCGCGGAGCCGCTCTCGTGCCGCCAGAGCGGGCAACCGTGGAAACCGACACCCCGTATCTGTCTCCCCCTCCGTTCAGGAAGCAACTCAACGAACCGGCCAGAGTCGCGTTGGTGGGAGAAGCACTGGCAAGAGTGTGGGGGATGGACCCCGTGCAGGTAGCGGCGGTCACTTCGTCGAATGCGGCGCGGATCTATCGTCCATGAGCCAGAGCCCGACCTCCATCGGCAGACTTCTCGCTCGACACGGGCTCACTCCCCGCAAGCGACTCGGTCAGCACTTCCTTGCGGACGGAAACATCATCGACAAGATGGTCCGCACGGCCGATGTGAGAGCCGGCGACCAGATCGTCGAGGTGGGTGCCGGAACCGGAGCACTCACCGTCGCGATTGCCGAGACGGGAGCGAGAGTGCTCGCGTACGAGATCGACCGGGGACTTGCGCCGGTCCTCGCCGAGGTTCTCGGGGAGCGACCCAACGTCGAACTACGCTTCGAGGATGCAATGCAGGCCCTTCCCGATGCACTCGGTGCAGGACCCTGGAAGCTGGTTGCGAACCTTCCGTACAACGTCGGTACGCCTCTGGTACTCAAGTTGTTGCGAACGGCACCTCAGATCACCCAATTCACGGTCATGGTGCAGCGCGAAGTTGCCGACCGCCTCGTCGCGCTTCCCGGGACCAAGCAATATGGGCTGCCTTCGGTCGTGGCGCGTCTCACCAGCGAAGTCCATCGAGCTTTTGTCGTACCGCCTCAGGTGTTCATTCCTGCCCCGAGTGTCTCGTCGGCGGTTGTCGTCATGACCAGACGATCGGGGGTCGACCAACAACGAGTCGAGAGAGCCATCGAGGTTGCGGCAGTGGCATTTCGGCATCGTCGCAAGATGCTGCGTGCAACGCTCGACGTCGTGGCGGTCGAGCGAGCAGGTATCTCTCCCACGGCACGTCCGGAAGACCTCGCTCCGGAACGATTCTTGGACCTCGCGGACACTCATGAAGACTGAGCGCGCAGAGGCGCCGGCGAAGCTGAATCTCACGCTTCGTGTCCTGGGACTCGATACCGGCGGCTACCACCTGCTTCGTTCGCTCGCCCAGACGGTGAGCTGGTTCGACACCGTCGAAGTGGGCGTCTCCTCCGATGACGAACTCGAAATCGCAGGGTTGGAGGTTCCGAGTGGTGGCGAGAATCTCGTGTGGCAGGCGATCGAAGCGCTGCGAGCGCTCACCGGCATCCGAACCGCACTCCGGATCCGTTTGCAGAAGCGAATTGCCGTCGCGGCGGGCCTTGGGGGCGGCAGCGCCGACGCTGCGGCGGCATTGCTGCTTGCCGCGGCGGTGCTCGACATCCCGTTCGATCTCGTGTCTCGAGTCGCCCCGTCGATCGGCGCCGACGTGCCGTTCTGCCTGCTGGGTGGGCTCGCCATGATGGAAGGCCGTGGAGAACGACTGACGGCGCTCACACCGGCCGGCGACTACGCGGTGGCCATCGTGACACCACCGTTCGTGTTGGAGACCGCCGCGGTGTATCGCGCATGGGACCGGCTGGGCGATCCGAAGCCTCGCGGAATCACCGGCAAGGCCGTACCTCCGTCGTTGCGACAGTTCGCGCCGCTGATCAACGATCTCGAACCGGCCGCGCTTTCGATCGCTCGCGACCTCGAAGATTGGATGATCGACCTCGAGGATCGTTGGGATCGCCCTGTTCTGCTCACGGGCAGCGGGCCGAGCCTGTTCGCGTTCTTCTCCGATGAACAGGAGGCTGCATCCGCCCTGGCTACGGCACCTCCGGGTGCTCGTGCCGGAGTATCCGCGGTCCCTTTGGCAACCGGTGCGCGGTGCATCGAGTGAGTTCAAGGTCCTTGGGCTGGAGCTGTATCGGAGGCTGTAGACTCCCTCGGGCCCGAGAGGGTGATGAGAATTTGGGGGGTGGTGTAATGGCAGCACAGCGGGTTTTGGTCCCGCCAGTAGGGGTTCGAGTCCCTTCCCCCCAGCACACCATCGAAGGAGGGGCCGTATGGCCGTGAAAGCAGTGGTGCTTGCCGCCGGAGCGGGCACGCGTATGAAATCAGACCTTCCCAAGGTTTTGAATACTGTGGCGGGAAGGCCCATGATTGCCTGGGTGCTCGACGCCATCAGGCCCATCGAGCCCGAGCAGATCGTGGTGGTGGTCGGCCAAGGCGGTGACCTGGTCCGCGACGCCATTTCGGATGATGTCGACGTCGTGATCCAGGAGGAGCAGCTCGGCACCGGGCATGCAACCGGGGTCGCGTTGAGCGCCATCTCCGCGGGCGATGCGGATTCGATACTCGTGACTCCCGGGGACACCCCGCTGCTCGTCCCCGAGACGCTCGCCGAGCTGATCAGGACACACCGGCGCACCGGGTCTGCCGTTTCGGTCCTCACCGCGGATATCGACGCCCCCGCCGGCTACGGGCGCATTCTTCGGGACGGTTGGGACCGAGTCGTCGGCATTGTCGAGCACGGAGACGCAAGCCCCTCACAGCGAGGGATCAACGAGATCAATGGTGGCGTGTACGTATTCAACGGGTCGCTCTTGGCCGACGCCTTGCCCAGGGTGGAGCCGAACAATGTTCAGGGCGAGTACTACCTCACCGACGTCATCGAGATCCTTGCCGAGGAAGGCCACCCGCTGCATGCTCTCAAGACGAACCCCGTGGAGATCGCGGGGGTGAACAGCCACATTCAGCTTGCGCAGGCTGCCGGGCTCATGCGGCGGCGCATCAACGAGTACTGGATGCGACGAGGTGTCTGGATGCAGGATCCCGACAGGGTGTACCTCGAGGCCGACGTGCAACTCGAACCGGGAGCCATTCTGCTGCCCGACACGCATCTGCGCGGGTCCACGACCGTTGCCGCCGGAGCTCGTGTTGGGCCGAACGTCACCGCAGAGGATTCATCGATCGGACCAGACGCCCACGTTTGGTACTCGGTGCTGCGAGGAGCAGAGGTCGGCGAAGGCGTAGAAGTGGGTCCGTACGCTTCCCTGCGACCCGAGACGGTCCTCCGAAAGGGCAGCAAGGTCGGGACATTCGTGGAGACGAAGAAAACGACGGTCGGCGAAGGCTCCAAAGTTCCGCATCTCAGCTACATCGGAGACACCGAGATCGGCAAGGGCGCCAACATCGGTGCAGGAACCATCACCTGCAACTACGACGGGATCGACAAGCATGCAACGGTGATCGGTGATCGTGCCTTCATCGGATCCGACACGATGCTCGTCGCTCCGGTGACGATCGGTGAAGATGCCGTGACGGGGGCGGGGTCGACCATCACGAAGGATGTTGCTCCAGGAGCGCTCGCCGTCGAGCGTTCAGTGCAGAAGGAGATCCCCGACTACGCTGCCCGTCGGAAGAGAAAAGGTTCCTGAGTGGAGATCATAAGCCAAAAACGACTCATGCTCTTTTCGGGGAGTGCCAATCCAGCGCTCGCCGGCGAGATCGCCGACCTCATGAACGTTCATCAGGGCGGGCTGGAGCGGTCCGTATTCGCCAATGGTGAGATCTACGTTCGGCCGACAGAGAGTGTCCGGGGAGCCGATTGCTTCGTGATCCAGAGTCATTCGAGTCCGGTGAACTTCCATATCATGGAGCAGTTGCTGATCATCGACGCTCTCCGGCGCGCATCGGCCAAGCGTATCACCGCCGTGATGCCGTTCTTCGGGTACTCGCGACAGGACAAGAAGGGCCTCCCGCGAGAGCCGATCTCCGCTCGATTGATGGTCGACATGTACTTCGCGGCCGGAGCGGATCGCCTCGTGTCGATCGACCT
>JAACED010000045.1 GCA_011682695.1 Gammaproteobacteria bacterium | reverse complement strand
CGGTCCAACTGCGAGCGCGGCTCGCCCTCGGGTGACGGGTTGTGGATCGAGGACTCGCCCACCGGCGACGACCTGCCTCCGCCCGACCTCTCGGATGATGAATCGGTCACCCATCTTGACGGTGAGAGGTTCATCGATCGACAGGAGCGCATACGACGAGCCCAGGACGCCGGTGGCATCGAGGGGTTGGAGACGAACGGGCCTCGTTCCGCTGCCGAGATGCAGATGGAAGGCTCCTTTGGCCGTGAGGGGTTCTTGGATATAACGAGCCGTGCGGATCAAGGCGAGAAAATGCCTCGTCGTCGACCATGCGTCGGGGGTGCCGAGCATGGCGCCGCGTGAAACGTCGTGATGATCGATGCCGACGAGGTTGGCTGCGGCCCTGGTGTGAGGTTGGAGGGTGGTGTGGGTACGTTCGTGGCTCTGCAGTGAGCGAATGCGAGTACTGATTCGGCCTGGCCAGAGCATGACTTTGTCATCGACGGAGAGGGGGCCGTCGAGCAGGGTACCGGTGACCACGGTGCCGGACCCGGCGATGGTGAATGCACGATCGATCCACATGCGCGCCCGCCCTCCATCATGAAACGTTTCCGTCGCCGCCACGATCACGTCGACCAGGGCGGTTCTGAGTGCGTCAATGCCAAGTCCGGTGGGCGGCGCAACGGGAACGATGGTCGATCCCTCGAGCGTCGTCCCTTCGAGGCGATCCTCGACCTCCAGGCCGGCGAGTGTCACGAGGTCCGGGTCGACGCGGTCGGTCTTGGTGATGGCGACGACGCCGTGGCTGATGTCGAGGAGGTCCAGGACTGCCAAGTGTTCCTCGGACTGTGGCATCCAGCCTTCATCCGCGGCAACGACGAAAAGAGCGACGTCGATGGCCTCGATCCCCGAGAGCATGTTCTTGATGAAACGCTGGTGGCCGGGAACATCGACGAAGGAGACTTCTGTTCCGTCAGGGAGTGTGGTCCAGGCAAAGCCAAGATCGATCGTGAGGCCCCGTTGCTTCTCTTCTCTCCAGCGGTCCGGGTCCCGGCCCGTGAGCGTCTGGATGAGGGTGGACTTGCCGTGATCGACGTGTCCGGCGGTTCCTATGACCGGCATGCGGATTCCAGAGCCGCGGCGAGTCGTTCGTCGTCTTCGGAGGAGACTGCTCGGAGGTCGAGAACGACTCGGCCTGCGTCTCGCCGGGTGATGATCGGTGGAGTGGCTCGAAGGAGCCTTGGCCAGAGGACGGCTGCTCCTGGCTCACTGATTCTGATGAGCGGAGAGGGAACTTCCGCGCCGGGAACGGAGCCGGCACCCGGCACGGATACTCCGGGAACGAGTGTTGCCTCGACGCCCGATGCGTCGAGCACGGCTTCGCTTCGACGTTCCAGAGTGTCGTAGGAGGCTGATGCCATTGCCCAGAATGGAATCTCTGACCCTTTCCCATCGGCATACATCTCGAGTGTGACCGTCAGTGCAGCGATCGTTGGACCGGGGATCCGCAGAGCGCGCGCCATAGGGTTGCCTGCCAGTTCGGAGACCAGGTGCGCCGTCCCGCTGATGATGCCGGCCTGCGGACCTCCGAGCAGCTTGTCACCGGAGAACGTCACCAGGTCCGCTCCGGCGTCGAGGATCTGGCGGATGCCCGGTTCGCCATGGAGCCAGCGAGGCGGCGGACCATCGAGCCACGGGGCACTCTCGTCCAGCAGGCCACTGCCGACGTCGTAGACCAGAGGAACATCTCTCCGGCGTGCCAAGGCGACGAGTTCGTCCAGTGGCGCCGAGTCGGTGCGACCCGGTAGTTGGAAGGATGCACCTTCAGGATCATCCCGGCACCGTCATCGAGCGCCTGCTCGTAGTCTGCAAGACGAGTTCGATTCGTCGTGCCTATCTCGAGCATACGGGCTCCGGAAGCGGCCATGAGTTCGGGGAGTCGATATGACCCGCCGATCTCGATCAGCTCACCCCTCGAGACGGCTACCGGGTGGCGACGGCCCAGGGCAGCGAGAGCCAGGAGCAGCGCGCCGGCGTTGTTGTTGACGATGAGTGCGGCTTCTGCTCCGGTGAGTGCGCAAACGAGGCGGTGTGCATATCCGGCCCTGCCTCCCCTGCGCGCCTTTTCGAGGTCGAACTCGAGGTTCCCGTAGGAGGTTGCCATCGCACGGGCAGCCTCGGCGGCCGCGGGAGCGAGCGGTGCCCTTCCGAGGTTCGTGTGCAAGAGAACTCCCGTTGCGTTCAGCACAGGGCGATGACGAAGCGATTGCAGGGCCTGGAGTGCGGCGTCTGCCGTCCGGTGAGGATCGGCGGTCCCGCCTGCCGCCGTGATTGTCCTGGCTTCGTCGATGGCGGCGCGGGCGACGTCCACGACGAGAAGCCGGGGGAGTCCCTTGCCCTCGAGGGATCGAACGAGTGTGTCGACGGAGGGCAGATCGCGCAGCGCCATGGGGAAAGGGTACTCACGTTCTCGTGACGTTTGACGGGGTCGATTTCTGCGAGACGTCACGAGAATGGGTGCCTAATCTCCTTCTATGGACCTTCCTCATGCCGATCAGCCGATTCGGGAAGCGTCGACAGTCTGCGTGCTTCGTCCGGGGGATCGCGGCCTGGAAGTTCTGATGGTGCGGAGGGCCACGTCCTCCGCGTTCGTCGGTGGTGCCCATGTGTTTCCGGGAGGTGCCGTCGATGCGGCGGACCGCAGCGACGTGGCACGCCGGATCTTTGGAGATGATGAGACCTCGCCGTGGCTGTCGGCTGCCGTGAGGGAGACTGCCGAGGAGGCCGGTGTGATCATCCCTGCCGGTCCCGGGCAGCCCGCCGTCCCAAAGGGTGTCAAAGGATCGCGACTTCTTGGGATCCTCGACGATGACGGGTATGTGTTCGACGCCAAGCGGTTCGCCTATCTGTCGAACTGGCTGACGCCGAAGGGGCAACCTCGCCGGTTCAATACCCGGTTCTTCGTGACCGACGCGCCTGCCGGCCTCGAGGCTGCGCCGGACGCGGCGGAAGTGACGGAGGCGATCTGGGTGACTCCCCATGATGCCCTTGCATACCGCAGGGAACGCAAGTGGACACTGGTTCCGCCGACGGTGGCAACTCTGAAGTTGCTTGGCGCCTACGAGGATCCCCGGGAGGTGCTGGCCTTTGCCGAAGGGCAGGCCTTCGTACCGCGGATCGAACCTCGTATCGTGATACACGAAGGATCTCTTCGGATTCTCATGCCGGGCGACTCCGGGTACGAGGAGGCAGGCGAGTGAAAGTCCAGCGCATCCTCGCTCCGAATCCCGGCCCCTATACGGGTGAAGGCACCAACACCTATGTGGTTGCCTCCGGTGGCGAGGTGCTTGTGATCGACCCTGGTCCCGTCGACGAGCAGCATCGCGCGGCGATCCTCGAGACGCTCGGGGATCGCACGCCGGTCGTGGTGCTGGTTACTCACACGCACTCCGATCACGCGCCGCTCGCCAACTCGCTTGCGAGACACTTGGGTGTCGCGACTGCAGGCTTCGGACCGGGCCCCCGATTCAAGCCGGACCGGACGCTGTCCGATAACGACGTTGTTCCATTCGGGAGCGCCGAGGTTCGTGTCGTGGCAACACCGGGACATAGCCCAGATCATCTCTGTTACTTGGCTGGTGACGCCCTCTTTACCGGGGATCACATCATGGGTGGCTCTTCGGTATTCGTCGAGGACATGAGCGCCTATCTGGCATCATTGCGTAGGTTGCAGGAACTGTCGCTGCGTACGTTGTATCCGGGGCATGGAGCGGCAATGCACGATCCTCAGGTGGTCATCGCAGACTATCTGTCCCATCGCTTGGAGCGAGAGGGACAGATTCTTGCTGCGGTGCAATCGGGAGCGACATCTGTCGCGACCATCGTGGAAGACATCTACGCGCAAGTCGATCCGGAGCTACGTCCTCTCGCCGGGGTCGCGGTGCGGGCCCATCTCACCAAACTCGACGATGACCGAAGCGTGCGATTCGATGTCGCAACAGACTCGGTGAGACCGCGATGAGGCGCTGGATCCGGGTCGCAGCGAGTGTGGGGCTTGTCATAGCGCTCGCGGCACCGGCGTTTGCGGATGTCGATCAGGAAGATCTCGATAGCGCCGCCCGTCAACTCGAGCAGTTGAGGCGAGAGGTCGAAGTGCTCGCCGTCCAGTACGGGGAAGCATGGGCGAGGTCCGCGGAGTTGGAGGATCAGGTGGCGTCCCTGGAGCACATGGTGGCGAGCTCGCGAGTCGAAGTGAACCTCGCGACGCGCAAGGTCCAGGAGCGAGCAGTGGAGATGTACATGAATGCACGCGGATCGGAGATGTTCGCGCTGATGGTGCTGGACGGCGGCGTGAGCCCGGGGTATGGGTACCTCGAGGAGGCAGCATCGGCAGATCAGCGCCTCGTCAACGATCTGGACATCCTCAAGGGCGTATACGAGCGCCAGCTCTCCGATCTCGAGATCGCTCGTCTAGACCAGGACGCGGTCACCCAGAACATGCAGGCGCTTGCCGCCGACCTCTCCGAGAAGATCGCCAGTGCCCAGATCACATACGAGGCGCTGAAGGCCCGGCGCGCCGAAGAGGAAGCTCGGCGGGCGGCCGAGGAAGCTGCGCGGCGAGCTGAAGCGGCGAGGAAGGCGGCCGAGGAAGCCGCCCGCAGAGCAACGACGACGACGACATCCGCTACTACCACGACATCTGCCACTACCACGACCACGCCTGTCACTACTACCACCACTACTACGACCCCGACCACCGTCCCGCCGTCCGGTGCCACGCAAGCGTGTCCGATCGATGGGTTCACCACGTTCAGCGATACGTGGGGTGCTGCCCGCTCGGGAGGTCGGACCCATGAGGGAGTGGACATGATGGCCGAACGAGGGACACCCATCGTGGCAATCGAGTCCGGTTCGATCTATCAGCTCAAGGAGGGGGGTCTCGGGGGGATCACCATCTGGCTGCACTCGGACTCGGGTGACTCCTACTACTACGCCCACCTCGAGGCCTGGGCGGATGGACTCCATGTCGGGCAGGTCGTCGCGACGGGCGAACTCATTGGCTATGTCGGTTCATCCGGAAACGCTCCCGACTGGTTACCGCACCTCCACTTCGAGTTCCATCCCGACCACGGCGCCGCGGTCAACCCGTACCCGTTGGTGAAGGGACTCTGCGGATAGGAAGGAGCGGGCAAGAAAAAGAGGGCCGGCAATGCCGGCCCTCGTGCTCCCAGCGCTCGTGCGGTGCGCCTCCCAGCGGTCAGGCACGTTCTGTGTGAAGTATCGACCATCGACCCTCGCGACCTGGGGTCTGTTGTGACTTCCCTCGTAGTGACTAGTCCCTGGATCCCGGCAGCAGGCGTCAGCGCGGGGGGTCTTCGAGATCCTCGAGGATGCGGGCGATCCGGCCAGTGCAGGTTTCGTCCCCGGCCGGTGGCAAGGCTTCGGTGAGTCGCGTGGCGGCGCCTCGAAATGCCGCCGCGGTCGGCGACTCGGGGTGAGCATGGACGATCGGGAAGCCGGCATCGCCGTCGGCAACGACCAGTGGATCGAGGGGGATCTGTCCGATCAACGGCACGCCGAGATCATCCGCCAGGCTCTGGCCGCCACCTTTGCCGAACAGCTCGTAGGTCGTTCCGTGTTCGCAGGTGAAACCGGCCATGTTCTCGATCACACCGAGTACCGGGAGAAACGATCGCCGGGCCATATCGGCTGCGCGCGCTGCGACCCTCTGGGCGGCGATCTGCGGGGTTGTGACGACGACGAGTTCCGCCTGGGGGACCATGCGTGAGAGCGCCATCTGCACATCCCCGGTGCCCGGGGGCAGGTCGATGATGAGGTAGCCGAGGTCATCTGCCCAGGCGACCTGGTTGAGGAACTGCTCGAGCGCCTTCGAGAGCATGAGTCCCCTCCACATGAGGGCCGTCTCTTCGGACTCGACGATGAGTCCGGTGGAGACCACTTGGATATCCGAGACGTTCACCGGAACGATGAGGCGATCCTCTCCGGCCGAAAGCCGTGCTTGGGTGCCGACGAGTCTTGGAATCGAGAACCCCCAGATGTCGGCATCGAGCAGGCCGACGCGGTGGCCGAGGTCGGCAAGAGCGAAGCTCAGGTTGACGCTGACCGAGGACTTCCCGACGCCTCCTTTGCCACTGCCGATCGCCACGACTCTGGTCAGCGGGCTCACGCTGGTCGGCTCGGCGTTGTCGCGGGCCCGTCGGCGGGCAACGGCCATGAGCTGGGCGCGCTGCTCGGCGTCCATCGTGCGGGTCTCCACGTTGACGTCCGTCACCCCTTCGAGTGCGGAGACCTTCCTGATCACATCCTGCTCGATGCGATCACGCATCGGGCATGCGGCGATGGTCAGTGCGACGCCGACGGTGACCGATCCGTCGGGATGGGCGTCGACGGACTGCACCATCCCCAGCTCGACGATGTCGCCGCCGAGCTCTGGGTCGAGCACGCCGCGCAGCGCCGTCAGAATCCGGTCCTCGGTCACGAGGACATCGTAGATACGGAATGCGGAATACGAACTCCACCTCTGACGGATGTCATCTGAACCATGCCTACCATCATCCTGATGAAACGAAAGCTTCTCGTGCCTGCATTGGCCGCCATCGGCATGGTGTACGCGTTCCCTGCCGCCTTGAAATTCGCGTTTCGACCGCCGCAGCGTCCAATTCCCCGGACTCCGAAGGATCTCGACCTGCCCGAAGAAGAGGTGTGGCTCGACGGTCCCGGAGGTAAGCGGTTGCACGCATGGTTCATCCCGACACAGGGCACCGCTCCGGCCGTGGTCGTCCTTCACGGATGGGGAGGCAACGCGGGATTGATGCTTCCATTCGCCCCACCGCTGCACCGGGCGGGCTTCCACACGTTGTTTGTGGATGCACGTAATCACGGTCTGAGCGATCACGACGATCACTCATCGATGCCGCGGTTCGCCGAGGATCTCGACGTCGCCGTCGACTGGCTCCTTGCCCGTGACGACGTCACCTCGGTGGGCATCGTCGGCCACTCGGTGGGCGCAGGCGCTTCGATCCTGGCTGCTTCCCGGAGGGACGATCTCGGTGCAGTGGTCTCGCTCTCCGCGTTCGCACACCCCGGGGAACTCATGGGAGCGTCGAAGCCGTTCGATGTGCTTCCCCGGCCCCTGGCCAACCTCGCCCTGCACACCACTGAGCGCATCATCGGCTACGACTTCGATGAGATCGCCCCCCGCAACCGGATCAGCCACGTACAGGCCCCGCTGCTCCTCGTGCACGGTGATGCCGACCAGATCGTCCCGGTTTCCAACGTGTATGAACTCGCCGAGCGTATGCCGACACGACGTGTGTTGATCATCCCGGGGGCAGGCCACAGTGATCTCGGGTCGTTCGAGTCTCAGATCGGCGAGGTCATCGGGTTCCTTTCGGAGCACCTTCACTGAGTCTCGTCAATGCCGGCCGTACGTGGTCCTGCCGGCAGAGACGAGAATCAGGGCAGGTAGCCTTGATTCCACACGCGACGAGGAGCAGTCATGGCGAAGCGAGTACTCGAAACACCCAGCGCACCAGGAGCACTGGGACCATATTCGGTGGCCGTGGAGGCAGGCGGCCTGGTGTTCATCTCCGGACAGGTTGCGATCGATCCGGCGACCGGAGAACGGGCGCCCGACGATGTGGCCGCCCAGACCGGGCAGATCATGGCCAATATCGGTGCGATTCTCGGCGACATCGACCTCGAGTTCTCCGACGTGGTGAAGACGACGATCTTCCTGGCCGACATGGCCGACTTTCCGATCGTCAACGATGTCTATGGCAAGCGGTTCGAGGGTGACCCGCCGGCCAGAGCGACCGTAGAGGTTGCCGCGCTACCCGGTGGTTTCCTGGTCGAGATCGAAGTTGTGGCGAGCCGGTGAGGGAGGCGGACATGAACGAGATTCTCAAAACGCTCGGGCTATCCGAGGTCAACTCGGGTGTCTACGCAAGCGGCTGGAGGCAGGCCCACGGCAAGACCCTGGAGTCGGTCAACCCGGCGACCGGTGAGGTGATCGCGAAGGTGGTCCGTGCGTCGGCTGAAGATTATGAGACTGTCATCCAGGATTCCGTCGAGACGTTCAAGCGCTGGCGGATGCTCCCGGCGCCGGAGCGGGGAAAGTACGTGCGCAGAATCGGCGACGCGCTGCGAGAGAAGAAGAGTGCTCTGGGTGCGCTGGTCACCATGGAAATGGGCAAGATCCTTGCCGAAGGTGAGGGAGAAGTTCAGGAGATGGTCGACATTGCCGACTTCGCAGTCGGCCTTTCCCGCCAGCTGTACGGCGTCACCATGGTGTCGGAGCGGCCGAGACACCGCATGTACGAACAGTGGCATCCACTGGGACCGATCGGCATCATCTCTTCATTCAACTTCCCGACCGCCGTGTGGTCGTGGAACGCGCTGATCGCCGCCGTCTGTGGTGACACGAACGTGTGGAAACCTTCCAGTTCGACGCCACTCACCGCGATCGCCGTGACGAACATCGCACATTCGGTGATGGAGGGAAGCGGATTCGAAGGGGTCTTCAACCTGGCGTTCGGCAGTGGAGCCGACGTCGGTGACCTCATGGTCAAGGACACCCGTGTTCCGCTCGTGTCGGCGACCGGCTCGTGCGACATGGGGTACAAGGTGGCAGTAGGTGTCGCTCAGCGTCTGGGGAGGTCGCTGCTCGAGCTTGGCGGCAACAACGCCATGATCGTGATGGACGATGCGGATCTGGACCTCGTGACACGTGCCGCCCTGTTCGCGGCGGTCGGCACTGCCGGTCAGCGATGCACTTCGCTTCGCCGGCTCATCGTGCACGAAGCAGTGGTCGACGAAGTCGCCAGACGTTTGGTCGACGCGTACCGCCAGGTTCGGATTGGCGACCCGCTCGAACCGGGGATCTTGATGGGCCCGCTGGTCGACGAGACAGCGGTGTTCAATATGCTTACGGCGATCGATCTCGCCAAGCAGCAGGGTGGGGAGCTGCTCTACGGCGGCAATCGCCTGGAAGATCTCGGCGCGAACTTCGTCGAGCCGACGATCATGAAAATGCCCAAAGATGCTCCGATCCTTCAAGAGGAGACGTTCGCTCCGTTGCTCTATGTCGTCGCGGTGTCCTCTGTCGAGGAAGCGATCGAGATTCAGAATGGTGTTCGTCAGGGGCTGTCATCGGCGATCTTCACGGACTCGGTGATGAATTCGGAGAAGTTCCTTTCTCACGAGGGCTCCGACTGCGGCATCGCCAACGTGAACATCGGTACGTCGGGTGCCGAGATCGGCGGGGCGTTCGGTGGCGAGAAGGAGACCGGCGGAGGCAGAGAGGCCGGATCGGATGCGTGGAAGGTCTACATGCGCCGCCAGACCACCACAATCAACTGGAGCGGCGAGATGCCGTTGGCCCAGGGCATCGAGTTCGGATAGTCCTCCCGTTCTCGTGACGCTTGACTGGGATTATTCCCCTGAAACGTCACGAGAACGAAGACGCTCATATGACTTTCTCGATCGTTGCTCATGACCCCAGGGCCCAGGAGTGGGGCGTGGCCGTCGCGTCGAAGTTCCTGGCCGTCGGATCGGTCGTTCCGTGGGCTCGCGCAGGAGCCGGCGCCGTCGCAACCCAGTCGTACGCGAACGTGACGTACGGGCCGGACGGACTGCGGGCGATGGAGTCCGGCGAGTCGGCAGAAGCGACGATTCAGAGGTTGACGAGTGCCGATGACAGGCGTGAGCTTCGCCAGGTCGGCATGATCGACGCCTCCGGGCAGCCGGCCTCGTTCACGGGTGCAGACTGCTTCGACTGGGCGGGAGGCCGCACGGGTGACGGGTACGCCTGCCAGGGCAACATCCTCACGGGGCCCCACGTCGTCGATCAGATGGCGGAGACGTTCGAGGAGGAGTCCGGCGACCTCGCGTCACGCCTGCTCGCTGCTCTGGCCGCCGGCGATGCCGCAGGGGGGGATCGCCGAGGTCGCCAGTCGGCGGCACTGCTCGTCGTGCGTCAAGGTGGCGGGTACTTGTCCGGCAGCGATGTGGCCGTCGATCTGCGGGTGGATGACCACCGTGATCCCGTGACGGAGATGCACCGGCTGATGGAAATCCATCGATTACTTCAGCCGAGGCCCGAGGATCTCGAGTTTGTCCCGATCCAAGCCGGGTTGGCGCGGGTGCTGCGGGATGCACTATCGGAACGCGGGTACGACTGCGGGAGCGGTTCCGGCTACGACATGGGTCTGCGCCAGGCTCTGTTCGCGTGGGTCGGAGCCGAGAACCTCGAGGCCCGATGGTCTGACGGGCCGGAGATCGAGCAGAAGGTGCTGGAGATGCTCTCGAGCCGCTGAGGGCTCTTCCTCCCATTCTCGTGACGGCCAGCCCGGACCATCCGGGTGAAACGTCATGAGAACGGTCAGCCGAACCGGTAGCCGACCGAACGTACCGTGGAGATCCAACGGGCGCGCTCTTCACCCAATTTCGCCCGGAGCCGTCGTACATGAACGTCGACGGTGCGCGCCCCACCGAAGTAGTCATACCCCCACACGCGAGAGAGAAGCTGCTCGCGACTCCACACCCTCCCCGGATGCTGGACGAAGAAGCGGAGCAGCTCGTACTCCATGTAGGCCATGTCGAGGGGGACTCCATCGAGGCGAGCCTGATACGTGGCTGTGTTCATCTCGAGATCCTTGAAACGCAGCACCTCGGCTTCGTCCGCGCCGTCGGCCAGTCTGCGGAGTCGGAGCCGCAACTCCACAGGATCCGGTGGGTCGAAGATGAAGTCCATGAGGAACCCTGCGGACTCCAACGTCGCGGCGGCGGAGCGGTCGGCCACGGCGATCGTCGGCAGCCCCGATCGCTCGTAGATTCGTCGCGCCGTCGTGAGGAGGCCCTCCGGGTCATCGCCCAATTCGACGAGGAGCACGCCGGCTTCGTCCCAGTCGTCGCTCGGGTCGCGCGCCGGTTGCCATGTGACGCCCGCGACGAGGAGAGCCTCGGTGAGGCCTTTGGACGGTTCGGCGGGAATGACGGCGATCAGCATCAGAGAATCGGGAGGTACTCCTCGAGTTCGAACTGTGAGACATGGCGCTGATAGCGGTCCCACTCTTTGCGCTTGTTCTTGAGGAACCAACCGAACATGTGCTCACCGAGCGCCTCCGCCACCAGTTCGGAGTCCTCCATCAGGTCCAGGGCTTCCGACAGGTTCGAGGGCAGTTTCCCGATGTCCGCGGCCGCACGCTCGGCCTTCGTCAGGTCGTACACGTTACGGGGCATCTCAGGGGGGAGTTCGTACGCGTTCTCGATTCCTGTCAGACCCGCTGCCAGCAACACCGAGAAGGCCATGTACGGGTTGCATGCGGCATCCGGCGCCCGGTACTCGACACGGGTCGAAGCCTGTTTGCCCGCTTTGACCGACGGCACCCTCACCAGCGCGGACTGGTTGTTGCGGGCCCACGTCAGGTAGAGGGGGGCGTCGAATCCGGATACGAGGCGCTTGTACGAGTTGATCCACTGGTTGGTGATCCCGGTGATCTCCGGGCCATGCTTGATGAGTCCGGCGATGAAGCTCTGGGCAACCTTCGAAAGGCCCAGATCGGAGCCGGCTTCGTAGAACGCGTTGCGATCGCCCTCGAACAGCGACAGGTGCACGTGCATTCCGTTGCCGTCGTAGTCGGCCAGTGGCTTGGGCATGAAGGTCGCGTAGATGCCGTGCTCGATGGCGACCTCCTTGACGGCGAGCCGATACGTCATGACGTTGTCCGCCATCGTGAGCGCGTCGGTATAGCGCAGGTCGATCTCATGCTGACTGGGAGCGACCTCGTGGTGCGACGATTCGACGGGGATGCCGAGCTGCTCGAGCACGTTGATCGTCGTGCGCCGGTACTCCTGGGCGACGTCGAGCGGTGTCAGGTCGAAATAGCCGCCCCGGTCGAGGACTTGCGGGTCCGGGCCCGAGTCTTTGAAGTAGAACCACTCCAATTCGGGTCCGACGTAGAACGTGAAGCCGAGGTCGGCCGCCCGGCGAAGGTTACGTTTCAGGACCCAGCGTGGATCACCCTCGAAGGGTTCACCGTCCGGAGTCAAGATGTCGCAGAACATCCGTGCGACCTGCTGCTCGGGTCGCCACGGGATGATCTGAAACGTGGATGGATCGGGCTTGGCGATCATGTCCGCTTCTTGGATGCGAGCGTATCCGTCGATGGACGACCCATCGAAGGTCATCCCCTCGGAGAATGCGACCTCCAGTTCGGCGGGATTGATCGCGACCGACTTCAGGAATCCCTGTACGTCGGTGAACCACAGGCGGATGAAACGGACCCCTCGTTCTTCGACGGTCCGGAGCACATATTCGGCTTGTCTGTCCATTGCGGCTCCTTTCTCCACAGAAGGTAGCGGAGCCGGGGCCTGGCATCGACTCGAATCACCGGACGAAACACGGCGTTCACATTTCAGCAACTGGCGCGAAACGCACCTCAGGTATAAACGGCATGACTTTCAGGAGGAGCCTTTTTGTCTTACACGCCTGCCGAACTGATCCGATACATCGAAGAAGAAGGCTTCGAGTTCATCGACCTTCGTTTCTGTGACCTGCCAGGCCAGGTACAGCACTTCACGATTCCGGCCGCGACGTTGACCGAGGCCGGCTTCGAAGAGGGATTCGGGTTCGACGGGTCGTCGATCCGCGGTTTCCGGGAGATCCAGGAATCGGACATGCTGCTGCTTCCCGACGCTTCGACGGCCACGGCCGATCCGTTCATGGAACGCAAGACGCTGCTGATCTACTGCTTTGTGCATGATCCGACCACCGGTGAGCCCTACGACCGCGACCCTCGCTACATCGCAAAGAAGGCCGAGGCGTACTTGCTCGGAACGGGCATTGCCGAGACGTCCTACTGGGGCCCGGAGGCCGAGTTCTACATCTTCGACTCTGTCCGGTTCGATCAGACCCAGCACTCCGCGTTCTATGAGGTCGACTCGGTCGAGGGGGCCTGGAACAGCGGGGCGGACGAAGCAGGCGGCAACCTCGGCTACAAGCCCGGATACAAGGAGGGCTACTTCCCGGTCCCGCCGACCGATCATTTCCAGGACCTCCGTTCGGAGATGACCGCCTTGCTCGAAGCCGCCGGCATCGAGGTCGAGGTTCATCACCACGAGGTCGGCACTGCCGGTCAGGCCGAGATCGACATCCGTTATGAGACTCTTCTGAAGCAGGCGGACCACGTCACGCTCTTCAAGTACCTCGTCAAGAACACTGCATGGCGAGCCGGCAAGACGGTCACGTTCATGCCGAAGCCGATCTTCGAGGACAACGGGTCCGGGATGCACACCCACCAGTCGCTGTGGACCGACGGCAAGCCGCTGTTCTACGACGAAAGCGGCTACGCAGGCCTGTCCGATATGGCTCGCTGGTACATCGGGGGTCTCTTGAAGCATGCCGAGGCCGTGCTCGCATTCGCTGCGCCGACAACGAACTCC
The DNA here is from genome assembly GCA_011682695.1 of Gammaproteobacteria bacterium. Taxonomy (NCBI): domain Bacteria; kingdom Pseudomonadati; phylum Pseudomonadota; class Gammaproteobacteria; species Gammaproteobacteria bacterium. Next base: position 4,884 of record JAACED010000045.1, on the reverse strand, counting down.
TACCGGCGACTGGTGCCCGGTTTCGAGGCTCCGGTGAACCTGGTGTACAGCCAGAGGAACCGGTCGGCTGCCGTGCGCATCCCGCTGTATTCACAGAAGCCGGCCGCGAAACGCCTCGAGTTCCGCTGCCCCGACCCTTCGGCGAACCCGTACCTGGCGTTCTCGGCGATGCTGATGGCCGGTCTCGACGGGATTCAGAATCGGATCGAACCGCCACCGCCGGTCGACAAGGACATCTACGACCTGCCGCCGGAAGAGCTGTCGAACCTGCCGTCGGTGCCGGGAAGCCTCGAGGAGGCGCTCGCCGCGCTGGAAGCCGACCACGACTTCCTGCTGAAAGGCGACGTGTTCACCCAGGATCTCATCGATACGTGGATCGACTACAAGCGCTCCAGCGAGGTCGATGCGATACGTTTGCGGCCGCACCCGTACGAGTTCCACCTGTACTACGACATCTGAGAGTTCCGGAGCGTTGGTTCCTCAGAGAACACAACGACCGTTTCTTCCCTGAGGGAGCGCAGCGACCACTTTCTCCCCCCAATGGTCGCTCCGCTTCCCGGGGGAGTGTGGCGAAGTCCGGAGCGGGAGGAGGCTTGCCCAACGCTTCGCCGGGGGAGGGAGCGTTCCCTCTTCGTCGTTGGCTACCTCGGCGTTTCCATCGTCGTGACACGGAGCCGTGCCAGGACCGGGACGGCTATCCCGCTGGGGTCGCCGCTGCAGCGAGGCCGTCGTAGACGGCGTTGAACTCGGCAACCGCCGTGGTGAACTCCTCGATTGCAGCTGCGCGCGCTTGACCCGTGTCCGAGGACTGGAGGCCGTCGAGGGCAGCAATCGTTGCCTGCAGGATCTTGGCGGCAGCGGTCGAGAGGTCGGCGTGCAAGCTCGCGAGATCCGGATAGCCGGCGGGTAGGGTCGTCGCCGCGATGCTGTCCGAGAAGACGGTGGCGTCGTCGATCGCCTTCTGGAAGGCGGTCTTTGTCTCGCTGTAGGTGGCTCCGGTCTCGGCCTTGTTGTTCCATCGGTCGTTGGCTGCCAGGAGGGCACTCGAGAACGCATCCAGATCGGCCTTCTTCTGTGCCATCTTGTCGAAGTACGCCTGCACGTCGTCTGGGATCGTCGTGGTCGTGGTGGAGCCGCTGGTCCCCGTTTCGGTTGTCGATGTCGTCGTCCGCGCGGAGGTAGTCGTCGTCGTGCCTTCCGGCTGGGGTGCGGGGAGGCTGCTGACGAAGAAGTAGGTGAAACCGACCATCCCGATGATGATCAGAGGAAGAATCCAGCGTCCAGGCTTCGGGTCGGGGTTGCTCATAGCGATCCAACGTTAGCGGACCGGAAGCAGGTTCTGGAAGCAAACCCCTTGTTTGGACCTCCACGGCAGCGTACGTTCGCCTTGCCCCCGGAAGAAGGAGACGCTGTGGATCTGCACATCGACGAGCACGACGCACTCGACGAGCAACTCGAGAGCATCCCGTGGTCCGAACTCGTGGCTCAACAGCGTCCGTTCCCGCGATGGGTTGCCTACGTGGCTTCCGGTGTGCTCGCCTTTGCTGCGCTCGGCGTTGTCGTGGCACGTGCACTTCCCAGTGGCGCGCAGGCGACTACCGAGGTTGTACCGAGCGTGACGTCGACGGCATCACCTGTCGCGTCGACGGTCGTCCCGACAGTCGTGTCGACGCCGGTGCCGCTGTACTCGGAGGCCGACCTGATGGCGTTGGTGCCCGGCTCTCAGGAGCAGCTCGCCGCAGTTCGGGCAGAGTGGTTCGTGCGGGACTACTTCGGGAGCGGTGGCCGTCCGGACGAGGTACTCGGCGTTGTGGCGGCGCTTCCCGACGGAGCCGAGATACCCACGGGCGGGGGAACGGGAGTGTCGTATGTCGAGTGGGCGCGTAGTGCCGAGATCAGAACCGTTGGTCCGGATCTCTTCAGGGCGACGGTCGTGTTCGGAATGCTCGCCGGGCCTGACGCGCAGTCGTTGACCAGACTGCCGGTGCGTGCGGTGCACGTGGTCATCGATGTGAGAGATGGGAAGGCTTCGGTGGTCGACCTTCCCTCGCCGGCTCCGATTCCCGCCGATGCCGAGGTTGCCCTGTGGCCCGAAGAAGAGGAAGAGCTCCCGAGGTCCGTGCTGACAGTGGTCGAAGAGGAGGCAGGCGGCTGGGGGAGCGATCCGAAGGTGATCTCCGCGGTTCGAGCAGCGGGTGGCTGGCGCGTCGTCGTGACCGTTGCCGACACGGCGGGGAACCGCTGGCCGCTCTCGCTGTGGATGGACGGCTCGACCGTGCTCGATGCTCCGCCGTGGGATATCGACCGGTGACGCATCAGATGATCTGGCTCCTACGATGTAGATGTGAGTCTTCCCACTGCGTCGCTGCGTCTCATTCGCTGGGCTGCCGGTGAGAGGCTCGACCTCGCTGTTCGTGAGTTTCCCAAAGGCACCAAGACAGCCGCCGACGCTGCGAACGCGGTCGGCTGCGACGTCGCCGCCATCGTGAAGTCACTCGTTTTCGTGGTCGATAATGAGCCCGTGGTGGCGCTGGTCCCCGGCGACCGGCGGCTCGACCCCGAGAAGTTGGCAGAAGCGGCCGGCGGGAGCGGAAGCCGCCGGGCATCGCTCGACGAGGTCCGGGCTGCCACCGGCTACGCGGCCGGCGGGACCCCGCCATTCGGCCACGGTTGCAGGGTCTTTGCCGACCCGGAACTGACCCGGCATGACCCCGTGTGGGCGGCTGCAGGGACGCCGACCACGGTGTTTGCGATCTCGATCGCCGAGTTGATCAGGGCGGCGGATGCCACCTGGGCTCCCATCAGCCGCTGATGGGTTGCGCCGTGGCAACGATACCGATCGGAGCCATCCTGCACGCCTGGGCTACGCGCCGAAATACCTCTCTAGGATCTGCTGTGCCTGCTCGGCGAGCGAGGCCCAGTCCGCATCAGGAGCCTTGGTCAGTGTCACGAAATCGGCGGTCATGAACACACTCGTCACGCCTGGGAGCGAGAGAAGGCTCTCTGCCATGGGGTCATCGGCTGTGTGCCCGGCAACAAACGTCTTCGGTCCTCCGACATCGCGTCCGACGCTGAACTTGAGAGCGTTGGGATTCGGGGTTCCTTCGATAGTGATAGCCATGTACCGATGGTAGCCAACGCGCTGGGGGTCGATGTCGGGGGCACGTTCACCGACTTCGCCGCATGGGACGGGACCCGTCTGATGGCCGGCAAGACTTCCACGACCGCCGATCAGAGCGACGGGGTCATCGACGGTTCCCGTCGAATCCTGTACGACCCTGCCGACATCCTGCTCCATGGAACCACGATCGCCACGAACGCTCTCCTGGAACGCAAGGGAGCCAGGACGGCGCTCGTCACGTCTGCCGGGTTCACCGATGTGATCGAGATCGGGCGGCAGGATCGTCCCTCGCTGTACGACGCATTCAAGGACCGGCCGGAGCCGCTCGTACCCCGGTCGTTGCGTCTGGCGGACGGCGGCGACCTGGTTGTGCTCGCCGATGTCGAGGCGATTGCCGTGGCACTGCTGTGGTCGTTTCAGCATCCCGGAGAGGAAGAGAAGATCCTCGAGAAGATACGGTCGATCGCTCCAGACGTCCCTGTATCCCTGTCGAGCAGAGTCGCTCCCGAGTTTCGAGAATTCGAGCGAACCTCGACGACCGTTCTGAACGCGTACCTCTCGCCGGTCGTCGGACGCTACCTGCAGCACCTGGAAACCAAGGCACGTCAGGCGGGGCTCCCCGACGACATCCTCGTCATGCGCTCCTCCGGCGGTCTGATGGACCTCGCCGCTGCCATCGAGCTTCCCGCCGCCGTACTCCTGTCCGGTCCCGCAGGCGGCGTGGTCGCGTCGGCGGAACTCGGCAAGGCGCTCGGCCACGACACGTTGATCTCATTTGACATGGGTGGCACCTCCACCGACGTCTGCCGTGTCGAGCACGGACGTCCGGAATCCGCGTATCGGCGCAGCATCGAGGGGTATCCGTGCCTGCTGCCGTCCGTTGCCGTTCACACGGTCGGGGCGGGCGGCGGATCGGTTGCCTGGGTCGACTCCGGTGATGCGCTACGGGTCGGACCTCGTTCGGCCGGCGCTGCTCCCGGTCCCGCCTCGTACGGTCGTGGTGGCACCGAGGCGACCGTCAGCGACGCGGACCTGATGATCGGACGCCTCGCGAAGCACCTGGCCGGCGGCATGGTCCTTCGGCCCGACCTCGCACAGAGCGCCGTACAGCGGCTGGCAACGGCCCTGGATCTGAGCAGTGAGGCGACGGCGCTCGGGATCGTCGAAGTCGTCGAGGCGCGCATGGAGCGCGCAGTGCGCGCCGTCAGCGTCGAAGAAGGGGCTGATCCGAGAAGCTCGGTGCTCATCGCTTTCGGTGGCGCCGGTGGCATGCATGCCACCGCGTTGGCCCGGCGTCTCGACATGGCGGGAGTCGTCGTGCCCCCTCATGCAGGAGTGTTCAGCGCGCTCGGCCTGCTGCTCAGCCCTCCACGGGTCGATCTTTCACTGAGCCTCGGGTCCGACGCGGTGGTCGACGAGGCTGTCGGGCGTCTTCGTGAAGACGCGGCAGATCATCTTGTCTCCGAGACGGGCGCTTTCCCGGTGGAGGTCCGTACCTCTGTCGACGTTCGCTATCGGGGCCAATCGCACGAGACGACGGTCCCGTACCAGCCGGGCGAGGGGGCGGCGGTACTAGAGGCCCGCTTCCACGACGCCCACCGGGCCCGGAACGGATTCGCCAGGATCGGGGACGCCGTCGAGGTGGTCACCGTCCGGGCCGCCGCGCTGGGGACACCGGCCCTGCGATGGAGCGATCTCGACGATGCTGTTCCCGAAGGCGAGGCGGCGCGAGGGACACGCGAGGTGCTCACCTCGAGCGGTGC
>JAACED010000044.1 GCA_011682695.1 Gammaproteobacteria bacterium | reverse complement strand
TCATCAGTCATCAGTCATCAGTCATCAGTCATCAGTCATCAGTCATCAGTCATCAGGGTTTACTCACAACCAGTCGTGTGATACCTCTCAAGCGTGCAGAACTATGAACAGCTCGAGGTATGGAAGAAGGCCCACCTTCTTGCCATCAGAACCTACGACATCACCAGATCTTTCCCTCCGGAAGAGAAGTTCGGCTTGGTGTCGCAGATGCGCCGCTGCTCCGTATCCATCCCTTCCAACATCGCCGAAGGTGCGGGCAGATCATCAAGAGCCGACTTCGCACGCTTCCTTAGCATCGCCCTTGGTTCGGCCAGCGAACTGCACTACCAGCTACGACTCTCCCGGGATCTCGGATACACGGTCGAAGCAGACCATTGCAGCCTGAGTAGGGACACAGAAGTCATCAAGCGAATACTTTTCGGCCTTTTTGCTCGACTGAGAACTGACGACTGAGAACTGAGTTCAGAGGATCTGGCTCAGGAACAGCTTCGTGCGGTCGTGTTCCGGTGCGGTGAAGAAATGCTCCGGCGTCCCCTCTTCGACGATCTGACCGTAGTCGAAGAACATGACCCGGTCGGCGACCTCTTTCGCGAATCCCATCTCATGGGTGACCACGATCATCGTCATGCCGGAACGGGCCAGTTCCTTCATGACGTCGAGGACCTCTTTGATCATCTCGGGGTCGAGCGCGGACGTCGGCTCGTCGAAGAGCATGATCTTCGGGTCCATGGCCAGCGCCCGGGCGATGGCGACGCGCTGCTGCTGACCGCCGGACAGCTGACCTGGGTACTTATCTGCCTGCTCCGGGATACCGACCCGTTCGAGCAGCCGCCTCGCCGTCTCCTCGGCCTCGGTCTTGGTGCGTTTCCGCACCCAGATCTGGGCGAGCGTCAGGTTCTGCGTCACGGTCAGGTGTGGGAATAGGTTGAACTGCTGGAATACGATGCCGACATCTGACCGGATCTTCTCGATGTTGCGCAGATCGTGCGTGAGTTCCACGCCGTCGACGATGATCCTGCCGGACTGGTGCTGCTCGAGGTGGTTGATGCACCGGATGAACGTCGACTTTCCGGAGCCGGAAGGACCGATCACCACCACGACCTCCTGTTCCTTGATGGTGGTCGTGATCCCGCGAAGCACGTGGAAATCACCGAACCACTTGTTGAGGTCCTCAACAACGATCATGTCGCGGTCACTCATTTGCGCCCTCCACTCACCGTTCACCAACTCCCAACTTCTTCTCAAGGCGCATACTTGCGCGGCTCGTGCCAAACGAGAAGATCCAATAGATCACAACCGCGAACAGCAGGCTCTCTTGCAGGCTGCCGAGGGATTCCGGCTGATTCGGCACAACGTCCCTGGCAATCCGCAGGAAGTCCGCCAACCCGATGATCGCCACCAGCGATGTGTCTTTGAACAGGGTGATGACCTGTCCGACGATGGCAGGGATCACGGCCCGCAAAGCCTGTGGGAGCGTGATCAGGACCGTCATCTGGACGGTAGAAAGCCCCACCGCCTGCGCGGCCTCACGCTGTCCCGTCGGGATCGACTGGAGACCACCGCGAACGTTCTCGGCCAGATAGGCCGCGGCAAACAACGCTACGGCGATCATCGCCTTGACGATGTCGTCGAGACGAATGTCTGCCGGCAAGAAACGGTTGATCACCAAGTTCCCGAAGAACAACACGGTAATCAGCGGGACACCGCGAACGATCTCGATGTACCCGGTGGAGAGCAACCGGAAAATAGGCATGGACGATGTCCGTCCCAAGGCAAGCATGATCCCGATGGGGAACGCCAGGCCGATGCCTGCGATCGAGAGCAGAAACGTGAGGTTCAGCCCGCCGATGAAGTCGCCGAGCACCGGTATCCCGGTTCCCGCCATTGCCATCGTCATGAAGTACGCGATGACGAGATCCACTGCGATCCATGCGATCACCAACCCGTTGCGGCCTTGGTCGGTTCCGCCGAACGTCGACGCGGCAAGGCCGAATACCGCCAGGGCAAGAAGAAGGAATCGGGGCAGCACTGCGATCGAGGTGAACCATGAAGCAATGGCCGCGACGAAGAGGAGTGCAGCGACGAGCTTGGCTACCTCTCCTGGATTCGCGGACCCTGCCCACCACATGTACGCGGCGCCGATGACCGCGAATGCCGCTGTGAACGGGATCACCATCGTGGTCACCGCAACGGCACTGAGGTCGGGGTCTCGCTGGATCACGAGGTAGATAAGGGGAAGAGACAGAACCCAGAACGCCACAAGGGACCCCCGGGTTACGGCGCCCGGGACCCGGTCCCGTATGAAGAGGCCGATGAGGTAGGCACCGATGAAGACCGCAGCCTGCACCGTCAGCGACACCTTGGTTCCCGTCTCGATTCTCAGAGCCCACACGACGCCAAGCACCGCGACCAGTGTTCCGATCAGGAGCCACATCACCGATATCGTTTCGATGTCTTCACCGCCGGACCACAGCAGCTTGACCAGCCACGAAACGCCGTAGAAGATCACACCGGCTATGACGAGCCAGATCCGCACGATTGCCGGAATCGAGACGAGCGCTGCGAGCACCAGAAGGCTCAGGCCGACGCCCCGTGCAAACTGGGCAAGGCGTGCGGGTGTGAGCCGGCCGCCGACCCGCCAGATCGCAAGGCTGAGGCCCGTCAGTGCCAAGACCAGGCCGAGGGAAACCCACATTCGCCCCATTACCGCCGGTGGATACACATCCGTCCAATACAGCTTCATGTTCGGAGGGATGACGTACCACTTGCGCTCGGGGGCGAAGACGAACGAGAACAGCCCCCGAATCGCCAGGGCGGCTACCACGATCGATACGACGCTGAGGACGGAATTGAAGAACGACGAGAACAGGTTCTCTTTCGCCCACCGAGTCCAGTGCTCGAGAGCAGTAACCTTCTCCGGGGGTGGGGGGCCCTGCATCGTCATCGTTCCACCAGCTGCACTCTGCGGTTATACCAGTTCACCATGGCGCTCAGCGTGAGGCTGACGAGCAGGTAGAACGCCATCCAAAACAGGATGATCTGTACGGTTGCTCCCGTCTGGTTGAACAGCGTTTGGCCCACTGCAACGACCTCCGCGTAGCCGACCGCGATTCCCAGTGAAGTGTTCTTCGCAAGGTTGAGATACTGGTTTCCCATCGGCGGCAGAATGACCCGGAACGCCTGTGGGAGCACGATCATTCGCAGCAACTGCCCTCTGCGCAGTCCGACCGCCAGTCCCGCTTCGGTCTGTCCTTTCGGCACAGCCAGGATGCCGCCTCGGACGATCTCCGCGATGAACGATGCCGTGTACAAGGTGATGGCCATCCATACGGCGAAGAAGAACTGAGTCATCGTCATCCCGGTCGGCGCCAACTGCGGGAACTTGCCGGGGATGATCACCCCGGGACGGCCAAACTCGACGATCTGCCCCGTGCGAAGCCAGTCGTATTTCGTGTCGGCGAACTCGAAGAATCTCTGAAGCCCCCCCAGGATCCCGTTGGTGATGCCGGGGACCAGGATGAACACGGCGGCTCCAAGCATCCCGAGAAGTCCGGCGAAGATGATCCGGAAGTAGTCGTCATCGGTCAGCTTGGCCAACCCGGCAGGGGTTCGGCGCGAATCCAGGAATCGTTTGATCCACAGGAATCCGATCGCCGCTGAAGCACCTGCGAGGATGAGTTGGCCGAGCAGCAGCGGCGTTGAACGGAAGACCCACCCGACTGCGCCGAAGATCCACCCGAGGAAACCTGTGATCGGATGCGCCCACCAACCGATCACCGCAATGGCCAGGAATGCTCCAATCGAAAAGAGGAACTCGTGGCCGGCCTCCCCCGTCTCCTCCAGGTGTCGAACGCGCCACCGGAACACGAAGCGTGCCGCGATCAGGCCTGCGACGACAAAAGCGATCCACTGCCAGAAGACTTCCCGGGGAAAGAACCAGGGAATCGAGATTCCCTTGTTGGTGATGTAGAACCATCCATCGATGGGTCCATTACCGGTCGGCTTCAGAATGGGGAAGCCACCGGCGATGGAGAACCAGAAGACGATCTGGACGAGGAGCGGAATATTCCGCATCAACTCGATGTAGACCACCGCCACTTTCGACACGATCCAGTTCGATGAGAGACGCGCGATGCCAACGATCACACCGAGGAACGTCGCAGCAAAGATCCCCGTGACCGTCACTCTCAGCATGTTGACGATACCGACGAGGAGAGCCTGCAAACCGGTCTCGGGGACCGTCTCGAACCCCTCGGCGAGCCTGATCCCCGGTACGTCGGTGAGGAATTTCCACGAGAAAGGAAGGCCTTGCGCCTTCAGGTTGTTGGAGGCAACCGTGACTGCGGCGACTGCCACCAGAACCAGCGCGACGAGAACACCGATCTGTCCCGCCCACTTCAGGAAGGCGGCATTACGCCACAACGGCGGTCGAGCATGCGGCTGAGATATCTCGCGTGCCTGAGTCACACGCCTCCTTTAGGTGGTTGGGGGACGCAACGCGTCCCCCAACACTTTTTCTTCGCTATGTCTAGCGGGCCGGTGGTGCGTACAGAAGGCCACCGTCGATCCACAGGGCGTTGAGGCCCCGCTTCAGTCCAAGCGGCGTAAGGTGCTTGTCGTACACCTCTGCGTAGTTACCAACCTGCTTGATCACCTGATAGAACGCATCGGCAGGCAGACCCATGGCGGTCTGCTTCTCTCCGTCTCCACCGAGGAGACGACCGATCTCGCCGGTGGGCGGATTGGCCTTCATCTCGTCGACGTTGGCGCTCGTAACACCGTTCTCCTCAGCAATGAACATCGCATAGATGGTCCACCGCACCGCGTCGCTCCAAAGAGCATCGCCCTGCTTGGTCGCAGGACCGAGGGGCTCCTTGGACAGCGGCACAGCCGGGAAGATGACCCAGTCGCCCAGCGTCGGCTCATCTGTCGACTTGCGGGACACGAGGCCGGAACCGTCCGTCGTTACCGCGTCACATGCGCCGTCCTTGAAGTTCTGCAACACCATGTTGAAGTCTTCGAAGGTCGTCAACGTGAAGTCGACACCTATCGCGTTGAGTGCTTCCTGGATGTTCTTTTCAGTCGTGGTGCCTGCGTTCGTGCAGACAATCGCACCCTGAAGGTCGGCAAGGGTCGAATCGGCGCTGAAACCGTCAGCCGTGCGCGCCATGACCTGCTGACCGTCGTAGTACGTCGTCGGAGCGAACGTCAGACCCAACTCGCCGTCGCGGCTCTGAGTCCATGTCGTGTTCCGGCTCAGCACGTCAATCGATCCACTGCTCACGGCTTCGAACCGCTGTGCGGCCGTCAGCGATGTGAACTCGACCTTGGTGGAGTCACCCAGTACGGCAGCTGCGATTGCCCGGCAAAGGTCGGTGTCAAAGCCGACGAATTGGCCGGCCGAGTCCTTGGACCCGAAACCTGGCAGCGTCTCGTTGACCCCGCACCTGAGAACGCCGCGTTGAATCACGGTGTCGAGCAAGCTTCCTGCGGCCGACGTCTGCGCAGGCGCGGCAGTTGTCGTTGGTGTCTCGGTACCGGCGGTTGTCGTGGTTGCCTCTCCGCCACTTGCGCAAGCGGCGGCAACCATCGCAAGAACAACTACCAATAGGATGATTCGTTTCGTCATTCGACCTCCAGCTATAGATCTGCGGTTCACCCGCAACCGTAATAACTTAGCGGTCGTGCAACGACGACTTCAACTAGTTCTCGCCGGCACTGAACGAATACCGACGTTGACCAGGAGCCCGTCGGACGATGCATGACACGCTCCTCGACGATGATGCATCCGCCACTTGCTCTGTGCTCGATTCTGCCGGCGCCGCATGGGTGGTGATCGAGGGCTTGCGGGTAACGCTCCCAGCGCCTTGGCCCACGACATCCGGAGTGTCGATGTCGAGTCGGACACGTCGCTCGTAGGGACATCGCGAACGGCGTCCCTGGCCGGCGGAATGGCGCAAGAGGCTGGTAGTCGAGGCACCGCCTGCCGACCCGCACACCGGCATCATTCGGCAGACTGCGAACCCTCGGCAGCCATCAAGAAAGACCCTGGATTTCGCGTATTGAACGCGCCCGCTATGAGCAGATCCGGTGTATCAGACGATGAACGCGGCAATCCGACGAGCGAGAGCGTCCGGGTCCATCTCGACCGATTCGAGGACCTTGCCGGCAGCTCCGGCAGGCAGGAACTGGTCGGGGAGCCCGATCGTATACACCTTGCCGGCAAGACCTTCGGAGCTGAGGATCTCCATGACCCCTTCCCCGAAACCCCCGGAGAGCACATTGTCCTCGATGGTGACGACATGGGACACGTCTCGAGCCCAGTCGCAGAGCCTCCTGTCCATGGGCTTGACCCAGCGGGCATTCACGACCCCAACCGAGATGCCTTGCTGCTCCAACATCAGAGCCGCCTTCGTCGAAGGTTCGACCATGCGACCCACGGCGAAGATCATGACATCGACCCCCGACCGGAGTTCCTCCCAGACGCCCACCTCCAATGGCTCCACGGGGAATCCCGGAAGAGACCCTGCAGGTCCCTTCGGGAATCGGATGGCCATCGGGCCGTCCACATCGAGGGCGGTCTCCACCATCCCACACAGCTCGACCGCATCCGACGGAGCCCCAATCACCATGTTGGGGATCATCCTCAGATAGGACAGGTCGAACGCACCGTGATGGGACGCCCCGTCGGGGCCGGTCACGCCGGCGCGGTCGAGCAGGAACACCACAGGCAGTTCGTGCAGTGCGACATCCATCGTGATCTGATCGAAGGCGCGTTGCAGGAAACTCGAATAGATGGCCACGACCGGACGGAGTCCGGACATCGCAAGGCCTGCGGCAAGTGTCACGGCGTGTTGTTCCGCGATGCCCGTGTCGATCACCCTGTCCGGGAACTCGTCGGCCATCTCGGCCAATCCGGTGCTCGAGATCATTGCCGCAGAGATCGCAATGAGGTCCTCTCGCTCTCTTGCGGCGTGGACGAGCGCTCGACCCACGACGTCGGTCAGCTTCAACTCCGAGTTCTTTGGGCGTCCGGTCGGAACGTCGAACGACGGTACCCCATGCAGCTTGTCGACTTCATCACGAACCGCCGGCTCGTAGCCCCTGCCTTTCTCGGTGACAACATGCACCACCGTCGGCTCATCGAATGTCCGGGCATGGGTGAACGCCTCCTCGATCGCGGCGATGTCGTGGCCGTCGATCGTTCCCGAGTATTTCAAGCCCATCGCGTCGAAGACGGTGCCGGGCTCGATCAACTGCTTGAAACCCTCCTTGAGCCTGCGGGCGAGTTCGTCGGCACTCTCACCGACCGCCGGGATGCTGCGGAGGAGTTTGCCGAGCGTCCTCTTGGCCCACTCATAACGAGGATCGAACCGAACGTGCGCGAGTGCGGCGATGCCGCCAACGGTCGGCGCATAGGACCGTCCGTTGTCGTTGAGCACGATGACCAGGCGGGGAGGGCGCAGAACGGCGATATGGTTCAGCGCTTCGTAGGCCATGCCTCCCGTCAGGGCACCATCTCCGATCACAGCAACCGTGAAGCGGTTGTTCCCGAGCCGGGAGTTCGCGATCGCGTTGCCGAGCGCATAGCTGAGCGCGGTGGACGCATGGCTGTTCTCGACCCAGTCGTGCTCGCTCTCACGACGATTCGGATAGCCGGACAATCCCCCGAACGTACGCAGGGTGGAGAAGTCGTGTCGCCCAGTGACCAGTTTGTGGACGTATGCCTGGTGCCCGACGTCGAAGATGATGCGATCACGGGGACTGTCGAAGCTGCGGTGAATGGCCAACGTCAACTCGACGATGCCGAGGTTGGGTGACAGATGACCCCCCGTATTGCTGATCTCGTCTACGAGATACGTCCGGATCTCTCCACAGAGTTCTTCGAGCTGTTCGGGAGTGAGGTCTTTGAGATCGGCCGGGTCGTTGATGCGGTCCAGCAGACCTTCGTTCATGGGGAATCCTTGATGGGGTCTCGGCGTCGTACCTGGAAGCTACCACCGACGCGCGACATCAGATTAGCGCCGGGAGTGTCGAAAAGGAGAGTCCGGAGCCGGGCGCATGTGCAAGCCGAGCCTATGGTGCGTAACATTCGCTTTAGGGCGCGGCCTGCGCTCAGGAGGAGGAACACCCAATGAGACGAATGAACATCGCTCTCGTACTCGTACTCGTGTTGGCTCTCGTGGCGACGGCTTGCGCGACGGGATCGAGCGGCGACTACAAGCTGGTGAAGTCAGGCACCCTGACTGTCTGCAGCGATGCGCCGTACCCGCCGTTTGAGTTCCAGGCCGACGATGGCTCCTGGACCGGATTCGACATGGACCTCATGTCCAAGATCGCCGACGGTCTTGGGCTGAAGATGGAAGTCACGGTCCAGCCGTTCGACGGTATCTGGCTTGCACCGCAGGCAGGAACGTGCGACATCGTGGTCTCGGCCATGACGATCACCGAAGAACGCGCGGCAAACGCACTGTTCTCCGACCCGTACTTCGACGCGGACCAGTCCCTGCTGATCCGAAAGGCAGATGCCGACTCGATCAAGTCGCTGCCAGACATGGCCGGCAAAGTGATCGGAGTCCAGACAGGCACTACCGGCGAGATCTTCGCACAGGAGAATGCCCCTGCAGACGCGACACTCAAGTCGTTCGACGAGCCTGCAGCGATGTTCTTGGCCCTTCAGTCGGGCGACATCGACGGCATCCTTCAGGACTTCCCGGTCAACTTGGATCGTGCAAACCAGGATGCGAACTTCGTAGTGACACAGAAGTTCTTCACCGGAGAGCAGTACGGCTTCGCGACGAGCAATGACCGCACCGCACTCATGGACGCGATCAATGTCGAGTTGAAGAAGCTGAGGGACAACGGAACCTACGACGAAATCCTCCAGAAGTACTTCCCAGGAGCCTGAGGGCTCGGTGGCACGCTGTGTGGGGACCCGGTAGGGTCCCCACACACCTGAAGGAGGAGACGAGGTGAGTAGGCGACAACGCGCGAAGATGATCCGCGGTGTCGTATACGTCGTGACACTCGCCGCCTTGATCGGCGTGTGGTACTCGGTCGACTGGGCGGTGTTCGGTCAGGCACTGTTCAATTGGGATGTAGCGAAAGATCTCTTCCCCCTCATCCTGACGCAAGCAGCACGTAACACGCTGATCTTCACCGCGTTCGGGTTCTCCGGCGGCTTGGTCCTGGCTCTGATCATCGCCCTCATGCGCATCTCCGTGATCAAAGCGTATCGATGGTTTGCGTCCATCTACATCGAGATCTTCCGCGGTCTCCCGGCCCTCCTCACGATCCTGCTGATCGGCCAGGGGATTCCTGTTGCGACGGGATTCAGACTGCCGGGGACCTACACGAATGGCAGCTTCGCCCTTGCGATCGTGGCTGCCGCATACATGGCCGAGACGATCCGAGCCGGCATCGAAGCCGTCCCGCGTGGGCAGATGGAGGCGGCTCGATCGCTGGGCATGCCATACGGGACGGCCATGTCCACGATCGTGATCCCACAGGCTTTTCGCATCATCATCCCGCCGATGACGAACCAGCTGGTTGCGCTTCTCAAAGACACATCACTGATCTCGGTGCTCGGCGTGACCGCAGCGACGAAGGAGCTCACCCGGTTCGGACGTGACCATGTGATCATCACAGCGAACGCAACTCCATTCATCGTGGCCGGATTGGTCTACCTCGCGATGACCATCCCAATGACCAGAGCAGTTGCGGTCCTGGAGAAACGAGTCGCTCGTGCCCGCTGACGCCGACAAGACCGCGATGCCGCCGATCCAGGTTGTCGACCTCCACAAGTATTTCGGACCGCTCGAAGTCCTCAAAGGCATCGACTTCGTGGTCAACGAAAGGGAAGTTGTGTGCATCATCGGACCCTCGGGATCCGGCAAGTCGACGCTGCTGCGGTGCATCAACCGTCTTGAGGAACCCACTGCAGGCAAGATCCTGATCGAAGGCTACGACATCACCGGTCCCGATGCCGATGTGGACGCCGTCCGCACTCGTATCGGCATGGTCTTCCAGCGGTTCAACTTGTTCCCTCACCTCACCGTGATCGGCAACCTCACGATCGCCCAGCAGAAAGTCCTGAAACGCAGCAAGGATGAAGCTGAAGACGTGGCCCACAAGATGCTGGAACGGGTCGGGCTGCTCGACAAGATCGACGAGTTCCCCATCCGTCTCTCCGGCGGCCAGCAGCAGCGCGTGGCCATCGCCCGATCCTTGTGTATGAACCCGGACATGATGCTCTTCGACGAGCCGACGTCGGCACTCGATCCCGAACTCGTCGGCGAGGTGCTGGACGTCATGCGCACCCTCGCCGAGGAAGGCATGACGATGATGGTCGTCACCCATGAGATGGGATTCGCCCGCCAGGTAGGAGACCGTGTGACGTTCATCGATGACGGTGTCGTCGTCGAGGAGAACGCTCCAGAGGAACTCCTGTTGCACCCGAAGCAGGAGCGCACCCGCAAGTTCCTCGAAGCGGTTCAGCACTACTAGTGCCTCGACCGGCAACCTTTCCGGTGTTCTGCCGGCCAGGAGCGCCGCTCGCTGCGTTCTCCGCCTCGACGCACCTGCAGGTGCGCCTTCGTTGTGCGGCCTTGCGACTAGACGCCCCTGCCTCGGCATCGACACCCCGAACGTTACTGGCCAAGGCACTAGGAGGCTCGCTTCGCTCGCCGTACCTGGCACTTGGTACCTGGTACTTCGTACTTCGTGCCGCAACCTCAGATCGACCCAAGACCGTGGGGCGAGCGTGACGCCTGTTGCAGCAACCGCTGGAACTCGCCCTCGTACCAGGCACTTCGTATTCCGTATCAGGGCCTCAGGCCGACTCGACTGTGAACCCAAAACCTCGATGGTATCGTCCGGCCGGCCACGGAGGGAAAAGTGAGCATCGACTTCCGGGATCGGGCAACCAAGTGGGCGCAAGCCGCTCTGGTGCTGTTCCTGCTATACGTTTTCCTGGTGGGAGTCAAGGCTCTCGAATCCGGTATCAAGGCGTTCGGAGCCGATTTCACCGACCGGCTCTTCCAGGAGGTTTCACACCCGATTGCAGGCCTGTTCGTTGGCGTCCTTGCCACGGTGCTTGTCCAGTCTTCCTCGGTTACCACATCGACCATCGTCGGGCTTGTCGGCTCCGGCATGCTGACGGTCCCCCTCGCCGTCCCGATGGTCATGGGAGCCAATATCGGCACGACCGTCACCAACACGCTCGCGTCGCTCGGCTTCCTGAGACGGTCGCAAGAGTTCCGCAGAGCGTTCGCCGGCGCGACGATGCACGACTTCTTCAATCTGCTCGCCGTCGTGGTCTTTCTCCCCCTCGAACTCACCACCCACTTCCTGTCCCGGTCCGCCACGGTCCTCGCCGGTTTGCTCGGAGCATCGACAACGCTGCAATTCGAGAAGCCGGACAGCCCGATCAAGACTGCCGTGAAGGCGCCGGTGAAGCTCATCGATGCCGCCCTCCAGAGCTCGGGAATGCACCAGGCGGTCCTCGGAACACTGCTCTTGATCATCGGCATCGCTCTCATCTTCGTTGCCCTGGCATTCATCACCAGAACCATGAAACAACTGATGGCAGGACGCATCGAACGCTCCATGAACGCGGTCCTCGGCCGTGGCGGTGGCATGCCGGCAATCATGGTGGGACTCGTAATGACCGTCGCCGTGCAAAGTTCGAGTATCACGACTTCGCTGCTCGTCCCCATGATCGCCGCCGGGGTGCTTACGCTCGAGAACGGGTTCCCGGTGACACTCGGCGCAAACGTCGGAACGACCGCAACTGCGCTCCTGGCCGCTCTCGCCGCCGACCGTCCCGAAGGCCTGGTCATCGCGCTGACCCACACCCTGTTCAATATCGGTGGGATTCTCGTTTTCTACCCCATACCGGCCATTCGACGGATACCCTTGTGGCTCGCGAGGAAGCTCGCCGCCCTCGCCGAGATCCGAAAGTCTGCGGTCCTGATGTACGTTATCGGTGTATTCGTTGTCCTTCCCCTGATTGGCCTACTACTTTTGGATTGAGGAGACGCAAATGGTGATCGAATTCTTCCGGGGAAGCTCGGATAGCGAACTCGAGGCGATCGAGCAGAAGATCCGGGCCATGATCATCGATGGCAGGCATACGTTCGATGCCGCCACGGACGCCCTGCTCGCCGGTGCCGATCCCGCCGTCGTCGGAGCCGACATCAGGGAGACTGATCGGAGAATCAACGAGACCGAACGCGAAGTGAGGCGCGAACTCGTCGTCCACGTCAGTGTTCACGGAGCGAAGGCCGACCTCCCGATGGTGTTGGCTTCGATGAGCGTCGCAAAGGATGCCGAGCGAGTCGGTGACTACGCGAAGAATATCTGGGACCTCGCAAATGCGGTCGGTCAACTAGAAGCCGGCAAGAACCGGGAACAACTCCTCGCCGATCGCCGGTGGGTCTCCGCGTTCGTCGCCGAAACGGCGAGGACGTTCAGCGCTCGCGACGAGGAAGGAGCACGGAAACTCATCCTCGAGGGCGATGGGAAGCTCGATGAGTTCGACGCACACGTACTCGAGCAGATCAGTGCCGACACCCTGCCGTCCCAGGCCGTCCCGCAGGCCCTCTACTACCGGTACTGCAAGAGAATCACTGCCCACCTGATGAACATTCTGACATCGCTCATTGTGCCGATCGACCAACTCGACTACTACGACGAGAAGAAATCCGAACGGTGGTAGCGGCAGCCTGACATCGATGAGCGTCTCCGGGATCACCGTCGTGCGACGGGCTGAAGACCTCGACGGTGCAATCTCCCTCTCGGAGTCCGTCTTCTGGGTCGATGTCGCCCCTCGGCAGGACTGCCGAGCGCCGCTGCCGGTGCGCTGAGTCACCGTCCGACTCCGCCAAGTTACGACGGTTCGACGGTCGCGTCAGGCGTGAGCTTCGAAGTCGACGCTCCGGAGCAGACTGTCGAAACGATCCGAGCCAACGGTTGTTCGGACATCGGGACGCCGGTACGCGCTCCGAGACAACCGCTCATCGTTGCCTTCGCGCACGACATCGAAGGCAACGACTTCTCACATGAGGGCGAACGACTGGGCGTCGAGCGGCGTCGGTTGCCCCGGATCAGTCCAAGCCACGGCTGTCCTGCTTGAGTGCCGTGTCGACCGTCAGGACCGAAGCGATCACGAGGCTGCGCAGCGGTTCGGTGAGCTCACGCTCGATCTTCACGACGTAATTGTCGGCCGTCGTGAACGCCGTCTTCAACAGCCCTTCCCAGGTCTTGGTGATACTCGCCACCTCGGCACCAGATGCATCCTTGATGCTGAAATTCCACGCCCGCCAGTTCTCCGCATTGATCGAACCCACATTCTGGCCGCCTGCCTCCAGGGAGAACTTGATCTTGCCAAACACATTCTTTTGACGCACCGTGCCGATCTCATTCCCCGACCCGTCCGTGATCTCGAATCGCGACTTCACGATCTTCCTTGGCCTGGTGATGGTGAGCAGTACGTTGCCCGCCATGTCGACCACCTGCAACGTGTGCGCCATGTACTGGTCGAGGTTCGAGACGACCCGCATGATCTTCTTCAGGACACCCTGTCCTACTTGTCGGACCGCGGCGATCTGTTTGCCGTTCCGATCGTAGATCGCGTACTCGTTGTTCACCTCGACGAGTTTCACCTTCTGGTTGACGACGAGGACCGGTTCGGTGAACACCGTCCCGCCACCGGCCGGCACACCAGTGATCCCGGCTTGATCCTCAACCTGGTGTTGGATTCTCTCGGCAGCAGCGTCTCCAGGGCCTCCGGGCTCGAGCGGGTCGACCGACTGGATACCGGCATCGGCAACCTGGTCGGTCCATGCAGAGCCGTCCCAATAGCGATGCTGATACCGTTTCGCCGGATCCGGGTACCAGTCGGGAGCAGGAAGATTCGTCATGGGCTGCACGCTACCACGAGGGAATCCCACGGCACACGGTTCTCTAGTTCTCAGGAACCGTCGATAAGCACTCTCCCCAGCAGCCGCGGTGTGACGAGCCAACGCAGCTCACCGGAGTCGAGTTCCACGTCGGCCCATGTCGCCGCCGGCAGGTCGATCCGCGCCACCGCCGCCGTTGGAAAGACATAATGTCCCCCTCCTACCAGTGACGACAGCAACAGCGACCAGACCGGTTCGTGCCCGACGATCATGAGCTTCGTGGTGTCCTCCGGTTCGACACCGACCTCCTGAAGAACGATTTCTGGCCGAGTGCCGTAGAGACGGTCCGTGACACGAATCGGCACGACCCAATCTCCTGCGTCCGACGCCAATTGGGCCGTCTGGTCCGCCCGCACCGCCGAAGAAGTGACAATTGCGTCAGGGATCTGTCCTGCACTGCTCAGGAAACGGCCCATCGTCTTGGCTGCATCCACTCCACGCTGCGAGAGCGGACGCTGGTGATCATGGCCGGATGCCACGTTCCAATCGGACTTCCCGTGGCGCATCAGCAGCAAGATCTTCATCGTGCTTTCAGCGTACCCACGACCGCAAGTGCAACGAAACGGTATATTCGACGCAGAAGAGGCCGATAACACCACTCAGCAGCCCTTCCGGAGCCCGATCAATGTCCACACCCGAGCCACTGCAGCACTCCATCGATCTCGATGATCCGTCCCTGTTCATCAACAGGGAACTGAGCTGGCTGCAGTTCAATGGTCAGGTTCTCGAAGAGGCGCTCGACAAGCGGCACCCGCTGCTCGAACGGGTCAAGTTCCTCTCGATCTTCGCGTCGAATCTCGACGAGTTCTTCATGATCCGCGTCTCTGGCCTGCGCCGACAGCTCGAGTCCGGTGTTCTCGAAGCACCCCCCGACGGCATGACCCCGTCAGAGCAGTTGGCCGAGATCCGCAAGACGTTGATTCCGCAGCTCGATACACACATGGACTGCTGCAAGAACGACCTGTTGCCGGCTCTCGCCGAAGCCGGGCTTTCCGTACTCCCCTACGATCAACTCAAACGAAAGCAGCGCAAGCTGCTTCGCCGCCACTTCAAGCGGCAGATTTTTCCCGCTCTGACTCCGCTCGCCTTCGATCCCGGAAGGCCTTTTCCTCACATCGCGAACCTGAGCATGAATCTTGCGGTATTGGTGAACGATTCCGACCGAGGGGAACTCTTCGCGAGGCTCAAAGTCCCTGCCGTGTTCCCCCGTCTCCTTCGCGTCCCCAGCGAAGACAAAGCAGACAGTTACGACAACCTCGGCCTCGTACAATCCAGCAATACATTCGTCTGGATCGAAGAGGTGATCGCCGCCAACCTCGACCTCTTGTTTCCAGGAGTCGAGATCGTTGCCGCGTATCCCTTTCGCCTCACACGTGACGCCGACGTCGAGATCGAGGAAGACGA
This sequence comes from Gammaproteobacteria bacterium, assembly GCA_011682695.1. Classification (NCBI taxonomy): domain Bacteria; kingdom Pseudomonadati; phylum Pseudomonadota; class Gammaproteobacteria; species Gammaproteobacteria bacterium. The sequence continues at coordinate 1,250 of JAACED010000044.1, read as the reverse complement.
AGCAGCGGATCTCTCCGTTGCCGTCGAGCGCTGGGTGGGACTCAGGCGCTTCGGCTCTGCAGATCGATTGGAAATCGACCATGCCATGCCCGAATGGGTACGCGCCATGTTGATCAAGAACCTCGGACTCGCTCCGTACCAGGTGTTCGCCTTCGACGGTCCGCTCGGTCTCACAGATCTGATGGAACTCACCCAAGTCGACCGACCCGACTTGAAGGACGAGCCGTTCAAGCCGTCGATCCCACCCGCCCTTGCCGGAGCCGACAACATCTTTGCTGCAATCCGTCAGCAAAACGTGATCCTCTATCACCCGTACGACAGCTTCGCTCCGGTCATCGACTTTCTCCGCCAGGCGGCACGTGATCCCAAGGTGCTGGCCATCAAGCAGACCCTGTATCGCATCGGCCCCAACTCCCCGATCGTCGACGCACTCCTCGAGGCGCGCGAGGACGGCAGGCAAGTCAGCGTGCTCGTGGAACTCAAAGCTCGCTTCGATGAAGAGAACAACCTGGGCTGGGCACGTGCCCTCGAGAAAGCGGGAGTGCACGTTGTCTATGGACTCATCGGATTGAAGACCCACGCAAAGATGACCATGGTGGTTCGCCGAGAGTCGACAGGCCTTCGTCGCTATGTGCATTTGGGAACCGGGAACTACAACCCGATCACCGCACGTGTGTACTCGGACTTCGGGCTCTTCACGATCGACGAGGACATCGCCGAGGATGTCTCCGAACTCTTCAACGTCCTGACCGGCTACGCGCACCAGACCAAGTACCGAAAGCTCCTCGTCGCTCCGACCGCCATGCGCTCCGAACTCCTCGAACGGATCGAGCGTGAAATCGAACGGCATCGAACGCATGGCGATGGGTATCTGGCATTCAAGATGAATGCTCTCGTCGACAAGCAGATGATCCAGGCGCTGTATCGCGCTTCACAGGCCGGTGTGAAGATCGATCTCCAGGTGCGGGGCATCTGCGCCCTCCGCCCGGGTATTCCGGGTGTGAGCAGCACGATCTCGGTCACTTCCATCGTCGGCCGTTTCCTGGAACACACACGCATCTACTACTTCCACAACGGTGGCGATGAGGAACTGTTCCTCGGGAGCGCAGACCTCATGCCTCGCAACCTCAACCGCCGGGTCGAGGTGTTGTTCCCTCTCGAAGGCGCCGATCTCACCCTCGTCAGGGATGCTGCGCTCACCGTTCACCTCAAGGACACGGCGCAGGCTCGGATTCTCCAAACGGATGGCA
>JAACED010000043.1 GCA_011682695.1 Gammaproteobacteria bacterium | reverse complement strand
CCCATCGCCTCGCTGACGCTCGGCACTTCCCCCTGAGGGGGAAGAAGGTTGCGGACGACTGACGACTGGCTGACGAAGAGTGTCTATCCTCTCTTCCCAGCCATCAGTTGGTCCCTGGTGGCCGATCGCTGGCGTAGCTCAGTCGGCAGAGCAGCCGCCTTGTAAGCGGCAGGTCGTGGGTTCGATTCCCTCCGCCAGCTCCGGAAATCCGCTGGTCCGCGGGTGAAGGTGGATACGCTTTCACCCGGAGGTAGGCGATGCTCTCCCAGCGCGACAAGATGGTGCTCGATTTCGAACGTTCATGGTGGATGCTGCCCGGTCCGAAAGACCGTGCCATTCGCGAATACCTGGGGGTGAGCGCGGGAACCTATTACGGGATTCTTCGGCGGCTCATCGATGTGCCCGAAGCCTTGGACTACGACCCGCTGACGATACGCCGTCTCCAGCGTATGAAAGCGACGAGGGCACGATCAGCATCACTTCGAGCCGACACAGCGAAGACCTGATGGGTCGGCACGCTGCGCCCGGACTCGGTGGGTTCTTCAGGGAACTCGGCATGTTCTCACTGAAGGTCCTCTTCTGGGGAGTCGTCATCTTCGGCGGTGTGTTGCTGATCCCGAAGCTTCTGGGAGGGTCGACGACGAGTTCCACCATGGCCGCTCAGGCGGAGGTGACGACGACGGCCGCCCCCACCACGACCACGGCCGCCCCCACCACGACCACGGCCGCCCCCACCACGACCACGGCCGCGGTCCTGGCCACGACGACGATCGCGGTTCGCGACCCGTCGGAGGTTCAGGTCCAGGTGGTCAATTCCACTGATCGCAACGGACTGGCTGCTTCGCTCAGTGAGACGCTCGCGACCCATGGCTACGAGATGGCGGAAAGCGACAACTACTCGCAGGCACTGGACACGACGCATGTCTGGTACTCCAGCGGCTTCGATCGCGAAGCGGCTGTGCTGGCATCCGACTTCGTTCCCGATGCCATTGTCGAGGAAGCGCCTGATCTGTTGGACGTCGACATCCTTGTGGTGATCGGCGCTTCGTTCAAGGGGTGAATCGGCTCATCGGTGATCGTGGGGCGGGGCTGCCGACCGGGTTCTGGGCGCTCTGGGCGTGGCTGATGGTGGTCCTCGGCGGCGTGTCGATCGCTGCGGGCATCGTCGGTGGGATCCTTGCTCCGAGCGTGATTCTCGACATTGTCTCCTTCTGGCCGTTGCTGGCTCTGGCAGTGCTGGTGGCGGCGGCTCTCCGTCCATGGCGCCGGCCCGAGACCTCGCGGCTCGCTGCGATCCTCCCCATGCTCCTCATCACCGTTCTCGGGGTGGCGGTGAGTCTGCATCTCTTCGGATGGTCTCGGCTCCCTTCCGCGGCAGCAGACCTCACCGGACCGGCAGCGGACGCGGCTTCGACGGTTTCGTTGAAGGTCGATTTTCCCGGGAGGCTGATCCTCGGTTCAGGCGAGGGTGCTCTCTACACGGTCAAGCTCGCCAGAGAGGGGGGCCGTCTCGGAGTTCCGGAAGCGCTGGAGCACGGAGGTGGCGAGGAGACCATGTTCATTGAGGTCCATCAGAGAGACGGTGGACGATGGTATCGGACCAACGGATGGACGATTCGGCTTGCACCGCAGCCGAGCTGGGATCTATCGCTCACGTCACCGGATTTCGCCGTCGATCTTCGATCACTCGACGTCCGGTCGGTCGAGTTCTCGGGGAGTGGGAGTGTCCTGATGGGGCCTCCGGTCGAGGGGATGGTCGTGGTGGTGTCCGGGTCTGTGGTCGTCGAAGTTCCTTCCGATGTGCTCGTCGAGGTGAAGGGAACTGCGACGGTGCCTGGAGGGTGGGAAAGGTTGAACGGCGGCTACCGATCCACGGGGCAGGGTCCCTCTATCGAGATCTCTGTAACCGATGGGTCACGAGTGGTGATCAAACAACGATAAGGTGGAGGCCAAATGTCGAAAAGCCCAGGATACGAGCAGGTCAAGCGAGCCGGGATCGTGTCGTGGAGCGTGGTCGGAGCGATTCTTCTCCTTGTTGCCCTCATCTGGCTCGCAGAGGCTGTCAGGGTGGTCTGGCCGCCACTGGTGCTCGCCGTCGCGCTGATCTATCTGCTGGCACCACTCGTCGATCTTCTCCAGAAGCACCACGTCCATCGCTTGGTCGGATCCTGTCTGTCCTACCTGCTGTTCATCGGGCTGATGGTGCTGATCGGATTCCTCATCGTGCCGATCATTCAGGGTCAGTTCGAGGAATTCGCTGCCCGGGTTCCTCAGATCGTCGACGATGTGGGGGCGTTCATCACCGACCTCGGTCAGCGGTTCGGTTTCACGGTCAACGTCCTTGACGTGCAATCGATCCAGAATTGGGCGGCTTCCTTTTTCAGTCCGGAACGAATCCAGGAGATTCTCGGTCAGGCCGGGGCGTTTGCGCGTACAGGGATGCACGTCATCGCAGTGTTCGTGCTGGGTCCTGTCCTCGCGTTCTACATCCTGATGGACCTTCCGGGGATCAAGGAGCGGACTCGTGATCTGCTGCCGGAGCAGGTCCGTGCCGAGATCGTGCATGTGTCGACACAGGTCGGGAGAGTCATGGGCGGCTTCGTCCGGGGGCAACTTCTCGTGGCGCTGATCGTCGGCATTCTCTCGAGCATCGGACTATGGATTCTCGGGGTTCCCTTCTGGTTGGTGATCGGGATGACCGCCGGGCTGTTGAACATCATTCCGTTCGTCGGGCCATGGGTCGGCGGCGCCCTGGCTGCGTTGCTGTCGCTGTTGTTCAAGGACGCTGTCACCGCCGTCTGGGCGGTGGTCATGTTCGCCGCGGTCCAGCAGTTCGACAATCACGTGATCAGTCCGAATATCCTCAGAAAGCGAGTCCAACTGCACCCGGTGTTCATCCTGCTCGCCCTGCTCCTCGGCGCATCACTGGGTGGGTTCTTCGGTCTGCTCGTCGCGGTGCCGGTGGCCGCCGTCTTCAAAGTCGTGGCCGGGCACTTCTGGAGGACGAGGGTGTTGGGAGAGTCATGGGAAGAGGCTGCCGAGGCGGTTGCACCGGAGTACGTTCCTCCGAGCGGGGAGGGTCTGATGGAGAGACTTCGCCGTGTCGGTTCGATTCACAAGCCGGCCGACAAACCAGCCGACAAACCAGCCGACAAACCGGATCAGGTGCATCCCGAAGACAGCTGAGCCGGCATTTCGTATCTCGTACTTCGTATCTCGTACTTCGTACCGCTGTGTGAGGTGGTGTGAGGCCACGGGGCGGGCGCAGGTTCATTGCTGCCGGCCGCCGACTGACGACCGGCCGTGATCAGCAGTTAGTCCATTTCCCCGAGGTATGCCTGGGAGAGGTCCGGATGGTCGAGGAGCGCCTTGGCCGTGTCGGAGAGGACGATCCGTCCGGTTTGAAGCACGTAGCCGCGGTCTGCGATCGACAGCGCGATGTGGGCGTTCTGCTCGACGACGAGAATCGTGGTGCCCTGCTCATTGATCTCTTTGATCGTTTCGAAGACCTGTTCGACGAGGATCGGAGCGAGACCCATTGACGGTTCGTCCATGAGCAGCACTTTCGGACGTGCCGTGAGGGCCCTCCCGATCGCCAGCATCTGCTGCTCGCCGCCAGACAGGGTGCCGGCCTTTTGAGTGATGCGTTCTTTCAGACGTGGGAACAGTTCCAGGACGCGGTCGATGTCTTCTTTGATCTCGGCCTTGTTGGTCCGGAGATTGGCTCCGATCTCGAGGTTCTCTCGGACCGACATCTTGGCGAACAGGCGGCGGTTTTCCGGCACCATGGTGAGTCCTCGTGCGACGATCTCCTGGGTGCGGAGGGTTTCGATGCGTTCCCCATCGAAGGTGATCTCGCCCTTGTGGGCCATGGTCATGCCCAAGATCGTGCGCAGCGTCGTGGATTTGCCCGCAGCGTTCGAACCGAGGAGTGAGACGATCTCTCCTTCGTTCACGTACAAGGACACATCGGTCAGAGCGAGGACGGGCCCGTAGGCCGCACTCACCGAAGCCAGCTCGAGAATCGGCTGAGTCATGTCTGCGCCTCCGATGCGGCCTTTCCGAGGTATGCCTCGATGACCTGCTGATTTGCAGCAACCTCTTCGTAGGTCCCTTCGGCGATCTTCTTGCCGTAGTCGAGAGCGATCACTCGGTCGCACACGCCTTTGATCACCGGCATATCGTGCTCGATCAGAACGATGGCATACCCCATCTCGTCTCGAAGGCGACCGATCAGATCGATGAGCCCGTCTTTCTCGGCAGGGTTCATACCGGCGGCCGGCTCATCGAGCAGGAGCATCTTCGGTTCGGTGGCCATCGCCCGTGCGATCTCCAGTCGTCTCCGGTCTGCGTAGGCGAGTTCCGACGCGAGTTGATTCAGCCGCGGTGTGAGGCGGTCACCGAAGAAGCCGAGAGCCTGGCGTGCGTTGTCGGTGATCCGCTGTTCCTCTCTGATCGTCCTCTTGGTGTTCAGGATCGCTCCGAAGACTCCCGACTTGGTTCTCGTGTGCTGGCCGACCATGGCGTTTTCGATGACCGTCATGTTCGCGAACAGGCGGACGGCCTGAAAGGTGCGGGCGATGCCGATGCGGGCAACCTGGTTGGGTTTGAAGCCGACGACGTTGTGCCCGTCGAAGCGGATCTTTCCAGAGTCGGGCCGGTAGAAGCCCGTGACGATGTTGAACAACGTGGTCTTTCCGGCGCCGTTGGGGCCGATGACGCCGAGGATCTCTCCGAGGTCGGCGTGCAGATCCATGTTGACGACGGCCTGGACGCCGCCGAAGCGCTTGGAGACGCCCTTGAGCTCGAGAAGGTGGCTCATGGGGCCTCCTCGCCCGTCACGAGTTTCGCGAGATACTCTGTCTCCTCGGCGACGTGGAGCTCGCGTTCTCTCCGCTTGTTCGGGATGAGCCCTTCAGGGCGGAGGACCATGATGCCGACCAGGATCGCACCGTAGATCAGCAGGCGAAACTCACCGAACTCTCGCAGGAATTCCGGAAGACCGACGAGGACGAACGCTCCGACGACAACACCGGGAATGCTGCCGATTCCCCCGAGGATGATGACCGAGAGCACGTTGATGGAGACCAGCAGGCTGAAACTGTTGGGGAAGATCGAGCCGATCTTGATAGCAAAGAAGACCCCTCCGAGGCTGCCGACGCCGGCGCCGATCGCAAAGGCCAGCAGCTTGTAGCGGATCACGCTGACCCCCATCGCCTCGGCGACCGATTCGTCCTCACGCATCGCAGCCCATGCGCGTCCGACGCGTGAGTCTCTCAATCGATAGGCGACGTAGGCGGCGACGATCCCGAAGGCCATGATCAGGTAGTAGAGGTTCTGTGGGTTGCGAAGATCCCACGACGCCGGGGGCGCAGGGGGCACACGAAGGAGCCCTTGTGCCCCTCCGAGGTAGGGGGCCAGCCAGTCCGAAAGGACCAGAGTCCGGATGATCTCGCCGAAACCGAGCGTGACGATCGCCAGGTAGTCGCCGCGCAACCGCAGCACCGGCGCGCCGATGAGTGCGCCGATGATCACCGCGATCAACACGACGATCGGGAGGGCGATCCAGAAGTTCATGAATCCATGCGACGCGAAGCCGCCGCCTTGGGTGGTCACCAGGAACGAGGCCGTGGAGGTCAACACGCCGGTGGCGTAGGCGCCGACGGCGAAGAAGGCGACGTAGCCGAGGTCCAGGAGGCCCGCATAGCCGACGACGATGTTCAGGCCGAGGCCCAGCAGGACGTACAGGCCGACGGTGCCCAGGACGTCGCTGATGAACGGACCAACGATCCAGGGGAGTGCGACGAGAGCGGCGACCACGGCGATCAGCGTGATCCGCTGGTAGGTGCGTTTTCGGCCTTCGGGCATGTGGGCCCGAGTTTCCGCGATCTCATCTCTGCGTCGTAGCCACTCCCAGCGCCCGTACCCGGAAATGCCGATCGTGATGATGGCGCCGATGACGGTGAGCCCGCCCTGGCTGTACAGCCACCCCGATGGGATCGACAGGCCTTCGATGATGCCCCTGAGAAGAGGCTCGGCCAGGCTGATGCCCAGAGCCATCGACAGGCCATAGGTGATTGCCCCCCTGATTTCGTCGGGGAGTGTGCGCAACGCTGCTGCCGCGGCGCCGAGTAGTCCACCGACGAGGATCAGGACGATGGGCCCAACGACGATTCCTCCGCCGAATTCGAGCATGTCGAGCAGTTGGGGGGTTACGGAGACGAACATGTTTCGTATCGGTATCCCGGTTGCGATGAAGGTCTCGAAGATCAGCACGAACACCGCCGTGAACGCGCCGGCGATAGCTCCCGCGGTGAGACCCGATTGGACCGGCGGCAGATCGTCTTCCGTCGGCTTGGAGGCCAGGTAGCCGGTTGCGATGAAGGTCAGGAAGACGAGGGTCGTCCCGAGGCCGACCACGCCGGTGATGACGAAACGGTCTTCGAAGGATTCGAGCATTCCGATGAGTGCGAGGTAGAGGACGATCGAGCCACCGATCAAGCCTGTCTTCAGCTTCTTGCGAAAGATCATTTCACGCCCTCTCGTCGCCTGCTGCACCGAAGAATCCTCCGGGCAGGAAGATGAGGACAAGGACCAGGATTCCGAATGCCACGACCGGCTGGAGCTGGTTTGGTGAAGGGACGTTTGCGCCGGTGAGGAAGAGGTTCGGACCGACCGCCTCGAGGATGCCGAGTATCAACCCGCCCACGGCGGCTCCTGTGATACTGCCAATGCCACCCAAGACGGCGGCGGTGAATGCCTTGAGGCCGGGGATGAACCCCATCATGAAGATGACCTGGTTGAACACGAAGACGTAGAGGATGCCTGCTGCGCCGGCGAGCGCCCCGCCGATCGCGAAGGTGGCAACGATGGTTCGGTCGACGTCGATGCCCATCAGCGCTGCGATCTCGCGGTCTTCGCCGACGGCTCGCATCGAACGCCCGGTGCGAGTCTTTGCCACGACGAAATACAGGATGATCCACAGGACGAGGGCGGCGATGATCACGATCGCCTGCTTCCTCAGGATCTCGATACCCAAGATGGCCCATTTGCCCTGGATGATGTCGATCTCGGGGTACGAGCGCACGTTGGCTCCGAAGAATCCGCGCATCGTGTATTGCAGGAACAAGGACGCACCGATGGCCGTGATGAGCGGGACGAGACGTGGGGCGCCGCGCAACGGACGGTAGGCGATTCGTTCCAGCACGATCGCAACGATCATGGACACGGTCATCGAGACGATGACCAGCAAGGTGATCGAGAGCAGTGGATGAGTGTTGAGGAACCCGCTGTTCGCGAGGCCCACCGCAACGAAGAAGGCGGTGTACGTGCCGGAGGTGAACACCTCGCCGTGGGCGAAGTTGATCATGAACAGCACGCCGTAGACGAGGGTGTATCCGATGGCGATGAGCGCGTAGACGCTGCCCCGGGCGAGCCCGTTGATGACGAGGGCCCGCCAGGCGGCACCGTCGAAGACGCCCGTTCGCAGGGTTGCGGCGCTTCCGCTCACCACTCCGTAGATGATGGCGAGACTGAGCGCAATGAGAATGATTCGGCGCACAGGCAGCCGCTCGAACGGGAGTCGGCGGGGTGCAGCCGTGACCTTGCGGGGTGCAGCCATTGAGAGATCCTAAGGTCGGCGTAGGAGGTTCGTGGGAGGGGGCTGAACCCCCCTCCCACGAACGAACCGGTTCGGTCAGCCTTCCAGAGAGGCTTTCTCGCTGTAGACGGGTGCTGTCATCTTGCCGTCCTTGACGGTTACCACGGCAATCGTCGCGGTGCTCTGGCAGTCGCCCGTGGAGTTGCAGTTCAACGTTCCGGTGATGCCCTGCATCCCCTTGGTTGCGAACAGGGCGTCTTTCAGCGCCGTCCGCGGGATGTACAGGGTGCCGTTCTCGTCGATCGCCACCTTCCCGATGGCGGCGAAGAGCATGTTCGCGGCGTCGTACGAGTGCGCGTGGAATGCAGCGGCGGGGTCTCCACCGAACTGTGCCTTGTACGCCGGCAGGAACTGGTTCTGATAGAAGCTCTGGTCTCCACCGAATGCCGTCAGGTCCGGGCCGGAGAGGTACATGCCCTCAGCGGCAGAACCGGCAGCGTTCAGGAAGTCGGTCGACATCATGCCGTCGGAGCCGATCAGAATCGTGTTCTCGAGACCGTCCGTCTGCTTCGCCTGCTGGGTGATGAGTCCACCCTCTGCCGCGAAGATCGGGTAGTAGAGGACATCAGGGGTTCCGGCACCGATCGCAGTCAGCACCGACGTGAAGTCGGTCTCACCAACCTGGATGGCTTCTTGCTTGGTGATCGTTCCACCCATCTTCTCGAACTCGGCTGCGAACACGGCCTGGAGGCCGTCTGCGTATGGGCTGCCGTCATGGATCGTTGCCGCGGAGCGAGCACCCAGTTCGTTGTACGCGAAGTGAGCGACCGCCGCGCCCTGCAGCTTGTCGTTGTGCGCTGTCCGCAGATAGAACGGCTGATGCTGGGCCGGATCGGTCAGAGCCGGTCCCGTGTTCGACGGTGAGATCAAAGCGACACCCTTGTCGGACAGGATGGTGTCGGCCACGCCCAGTGCGGCGCTCGAGCAGCTCGTGCCGATGACGCCAACGATTTCCGGGTTCGAGGCGAGCGCCTGAGCGCCGGCCTGTCCACCTTCTGCGGAGCATCCGTCGTCCTGATGGACGAAGGCGATGTCATGGCCGTCGATCTGGCCTGTCTTGCCGTCGAACGTGCCGTCCAGGTAGTCCGCTGCCAGGACGACGCCGTTCTGGCTGTCCTGACCAAGCGCTGCGTTCGGGCCCGAGATGACGAGCAGGGTGCCGACCGTGATCGGGGCCCCCTTGTCAACGGTCACGCAGCCGAATGGGTCGCTGGTGCATTCGTCCGGTGCAGTGGCTCCGCCGCCTGCACATGCTGCGGCAACCATCGCGAACACGGCGATTACGAGAATGAACTTTCCGAAACGTGTTCTCTTCATTTGTTTCCTCCCTTTGCTGCCGCTTTGAGCGACAACACGGTTCTTTCAGCCTGGCCGGAACCAAGCTGGTCGTGGAGTGTAGGCACATTCGTTCGTTCGCGTCGGGTAACTTCGGCGCTTTGCCGTCGCAGGCACCTTGTACGCTCATGCCTGACGGAAGGAGAAACGGTGACAGAGGAGATCGCAGCCAGGGACGCCTATGCAAAACAGATTGTTGCGGACGTTTCCGAGGTCACCGACAAAGGGGTTGTGCTGGACAGAACAGTCTTCTATCCGCGCGGAGGAGGCCAGCCCGGGGACACCGGGAAGTTGCGATGGGATGGAGGCAGTGTCGGCGTCACGGATACGATCCGCTCGTCCGGCGTGCCGGTCCACATCGTCGATGGGGAGCCACCGGCGGTCGGAACGACCGTGACTGCAGAAATCGACTGGGACCGCCGCCATCTTCTGATGCGCACCCATACGGCTCTGCATGCGCTCTCTGCGATCATCTGGCGGGACTTCGACGCCAAGGTCACGGGCGGCAACATGGAGCCCGGTGCCGCCCGGATGGATTTCGAGCTGGACTCGATCTCGGTGGAGTTCGGCCAACGAGTCGAGGAGCGGCTCAACGCGGAGCTTGCTGCCGACCGTCCGATCCGCGTGCTGTTCCTGCCTCGGGACGAGGCTCTCGCAGACCCGGACCTGATCCGGACCAAGGTCAACCTCTTGCCGCCGTCGATCGATCCGATCCGGGTGATCGAGATCGAAGGCCTCGACAAACAGGCCGACGGAGGAACTCACGTGCGTTCGACGGCCGAGGTCGGCAGGGTCCGGGTCGTCAAGACGCAGTCCAAGGGAAGAGGGAACAAGCGGATGCGCATCGAGCTGGACCAGTGATGGGCTCGCGGAGATGATCGACTTCATCCTCGGCCTGTACTTCGCCGGCCTCTTCGTCAGGGGCTGGTTGCGTGGCTTTGCGCGCGAGCTGATGGATCTCATCGGTCTGATCGTGGGACTCGCTCTCGCATTCCGACTCAGCGGCCCCGCCGGCCAATTCGTGCACAACTGGGCGGGAACGTCCGACGGGGTGTCGCGGCTCATCGGTGGCTTCGTGATCTTCCTCGCCGTGGGGATCGTGGCAAGTGTCGGCGCCCATTTCCTCCAGCGGATCTTCTCCCTTCCCGGCCTGGCACTGTCGAATCGACTCCTCGGGGCACTGCTGGCGCTCACGTGGGCGCTGTTCCTTGCCGTTCTGATCTTGACCTTGATGGCCGTCCTTCCGCTGCCGCCGTCGATAGGAGACCAGCTCGACAACTCCAAGGTGGCCGGCTATCTGACCGACCCGGATTCGCCGGCACAAGCGGTCTTCCAATCGATCGCAGGGGACCGCGTGCTCGAGGCGCTGCTGAACCTGGAAGATCTCGTTGGAGGCAGTGAGGTCATTCTTCAGGAAGGCGAGACGCTCGAGCTTCCGGCCGCGGCTGCGGACGATCTCACGATTGACGACGAGGCGGCAACGGAGATCTTCGATCTCCTCAACCGTTCCCGTGTCGAGGAGGGACTCGATCCGTTGGCATGGTCCGCGGCGCTCGCCGACGTTGGGCAGGCGTACGCCACCGAGATGTATCTCGGTGGGTTCTTCAGCCACGAGTCGCCGGTGAGCGGCAACGTTGCCGACCGAGTGAAGAAAGCCGGGATTCCGTATCGAATCCTCGGGGAGAACCTCGCATTGGCCGCGACCCCCCAGATCGTGCACGACGGCCTGATGGCCAGCCCGGGGCATCGCGAGAACATCCTGCGTCCCGAGTTCACCCGGGTCGGTATCGGTGTGGTCGCAGGACCGCTCGGACTGATGGTCGTTCAAGTGTTCCAGGGGTGATTCCCGTTTCCTCCCCCAGCGAGGGCTTTGCCGAGCGTTGGGGGAGAGACAGGCCCCCCTCCCGGCTTCGCCGTACTCCCCCCAGCGGTCGCTTCGCTCCCTGGGGGGAGAGACGGGTCGGTTCGCTCCCTGGGGGGAGAGACGGGCCGACCGTTTCCTCCCCCAGCGAGGGCTTTGCCGAGCGTTGGGGGAGGTGTCCCGCCAGGGACGGAGGGGGTCTTGGCGCCGTGATCGAGTCGCTTCAATGAGTTCTGCAGCCGAGCGCCTGAGCCGCCACGCCCGCCCCGCGGTCTTGTCTCTGTGCTTGGCGCGATACGAAATACGGAATACGGAATACGAAACGCGAAATGCGAGAGAACGCGAACGGCACGTGGAATGGTCCGAGATCAGCCCTGTGATCTGGTGGTGTGTCGCAGAAGTAATCACCCCATCTCTCTCCGGCCCTCGACACCCCTGGCGGCGTCCTCCGCCTTGACGCATCTGCCGATGCGCCTTCGTTGTGCGTCCTTGCCAGATGATGCCGAGTCCTCTGAGATACGCGGGCGCTAACCCTGCGACACACCACTGGCCGCTTCGAGCAGTTCCTCGGCGGAGTGCCGGACCGCTTCGGTGAGGGCGTCGAGATCGGGAACAGTATCCCAATCCGCGTGGAGTCCCCATGCAATCTCGCCGTCGTAGCTGAACAGGGCGATGCCGATATCGTGCCCCGCCCACAAGGGGACGGCGGGGTACTGCACGATCAGCTTGGAGTCGAGCAGGTACATCGGGAACTGCGGTCCAGGCACGTTCGTGATCGTCATGTTGAACGGGCGCATGCCGGTGGCGAGCCGTGCGGCGCGTTGCATCAGTGTCATCGGTGTCCCCGAACTGAGCTGGATGATCGTCGAGGCGCCGAGCGCCTGGTTGGTGTTCTTGAGGGTGTCGGTGTGCTCCTTGATGAGCGCAAACCGCCGCAACGGATCGCGCTCCTCCAGTGGCAGCTCGATGAGCCACATCGCGACCTGGTTCCCCAGGGCTCCTCGTTGATCCTGCGGGCGGACACTGACCGGGACCATGGCGCGGAACTCGACTCCGGTGACGTCGAAGGCTCGCTCGTTGATCAGAAAACTGCGGATGGCTCCCGTTGCGACGGCGAGTACGACATCATTGACGGTGCCGCCGAGGAGGTTCTTGACTTCTTTGAAGTCGTCGAGAGGCAGGGTCAGCCAGTCAAACCGTCGGTTTGGGCCGATCGGCTCGTTGATGGGGGTGCGGGACGCGGCCGAGAGCCAGCCCGAGGTGAGCGAATGTGCCACGGCGTTGGCCTTCCGGCCGACTTCGGTCGCAAGCGAACGTCCCTGTTCGAGCATGCGGGGGACACTGACTGCGATCTTTGCAGCACGTGCCAGTCGGCGGATCGTCTCGTCGACGAGGAGCTGTGTTCCCCGCGGCACAGGCCGTGGCGTGTATTCGGGTGTCTGCTCGATCTCTGTCGTGGGGGCAAAGCCGAGAAGGACACCCATCAGGTCCACACCCGAGATGCCGTCGAGCATGCAGTGGTGGATCTTGAAGATCAGACCGAAGCGGTCCTCCTCGCATCCTTCGACGATCCACATCTGCCACAGGGGCTTCGTTCGGTCGAGTTGGCTTCCGAGGATCTGGGCGAACAGTTCTTTGAGCTGCGTGTCGGTTCCCGGCTTCGGAAGGCTGATGTGGCGGACGTGATAGTGGAGGTTGAAGTGGTGGTCGTCGACCCAGACCGGGTTCTTCTCGATCGGGATCCACGCGAGATGCTGCCGGTAGCGCGGCACGTAGTGGAGTCGAGATCCAATGAACGAGCGGATGCGTTCGATGTCGATGCCGCCGTCCGGCCTTTTCAGCGTCCCTTCTTCGAACTGCGCCACACCTGCGACGTGCATGTGGGCGGTGGAGGATTCGAGCGCCAGGAAGGAGGCGTCGAGAAAGGAGAGCCGGTCATAGGTGCGTTCCGTCATCGGTGCTCCTTCCGGGACGATTCTACGGCACGACCCGATGATGGGTTGTTCGTGATTCGAGGAGCGTGCCCAGTCCTTCACGGGCAGCGGTGGCCAGAGCCCGAGTCGCCGCGGCAATGTCTTGGCTCGCGACCCCGACGGACTTGAAGAGCGTGACCGGTGAGCTCGCTTTGACCGTGTGCGTCAGCAGGTCTCCGATCGTTGCGTCGGGTGAGCGTCGTGCCTGGATGAGGTCACCGGCTTCTTCCGCTGCTGCTGCGATGTCGTCGACGGCGACGAACGCCCTCTCGACCGTCTTCGCGGGTATCTCGACCATCTCCGGGGTGAAGGCGCCGATCGCGTTGATGTGCACGGTCTCCGACAGTGACGAATCACGGAACAGGGGAACGTGCGCCGGCGTCGCGGTGGTGACGACGTCCGCGAGGCCGACCGCCTCGTTCGTGTCCTGGACGGCTTCGCCGCCGACCTGTCTGGCCAGGCGCTCGGCCTTGTCTCGGCTTCTGGACCAGATGAGAATCTTTGTGATCGGTCGCACGGCGATGACCGCTTCGATCAGATCTCGAGCCATCGCGCCAGTGCCGAGCATCGCAAGTGTGGAGGCGTCGGGCTTCGCGAGCAGGCGTGTGGCGAGACCGGCTGCCGCGCCGGTCCGGATCGCAGTGAGGGTTGGCCCGTCGACGAGGCCGATCGGATGTCCTTGCCGGTCGAATACCACGACGATTCCCGCCGGGTCGCCGGGGGTGATCGATACCACCTTGATTCCGGTGTGGTCTCCCAGTTTCCCCGCCATGAACAACGATGAACCGAGCAGAACTCGCTGAGGCGTTTCTCGGTCACCTCGAAACGCCTCGCGCATCGCGTCGATCGCCGCGCTCATCGGAAGTGCTTCTCTCAAGTCGTCAGGTCCGAGATACCGCATCAGGCGAGCACACTCCTGTTGTCGACGGCGAGGGGATCCCGGTTGACGCCGAGGAACGAGATCGGGACGTCGGTGTCGTACGAGGCCCGTTCGCCGGTTATCTCCTGGGCGATCATCGACCCGATCATCGGCGCGAGCTTGAACCCGTGCCCACTGAATCCGTTGGTGACGAACCACCCTTCGAGCTCGGTAGAACCGAGGACAGGGTGGACGTCCTGCTGGTTGACCGTGTAGAGGCCGGCGATGCCGGTGAGCGTTCCTTTGTAGGGGAGCACCGGAATGCGGTGATGGAGGGCATGGATCTTGGTGTCCTTGAAAGCCGCGTCGGCGCTGGTGAGGTAGTTGTCGGGGTCGACGTGTTCTCTTTCGTCATCGGCCAGCACGGAACCGAAGAGTACCCGCCGGCCGCGGGACTCAGGCCGCAAGTAGATGCCGTGGTCCACCGTCACGGGGATGGGTCCGTGCACCTCGTCGGTCATTGTCCGGTACACGACCTGGACGCGGGTTGGTGTGAGCGACCAGGGCATGTCGACGCCGGCCAAAGCATTGAGCCGGTTGCACCAAGGACCGGCCGCGTTGACGACGAGGGGAGCATCGATGGCGGTTCCATCGGCCAGCGCGACCCCCGTGACACGTCCGCCGCCGGTGCGCACGCCGGTGACGGGAGATCGGAATCGGACTTCGGCGCCCTCTCGTCTCGCCGCGGTGATCAGATCTTGATTCGCCTCGGTCGGGTTTGCGTAGCCGCCGTCCGCTTCGAACAGTGCAGCTTCGAGGTCGCTACATTCATGCGGCGTGGCACCGGTCAGGTCGAAGGGTTCGTCACACGTCGACAGGGCGGGAAACCGCTCCCGAACTCCATTCGCGTCGAGGATCGACACCCGCACACCCTGTGATCGGAGGTGGTCGGCAGTGTGCTCCGCCTCGATGGTCGTGAAGTCCAGTATCCAGAGGACGCCGGTATGCTCGAATCGGTTCATCGGTTCTGAGAGCTGTGTGAAGTCGGACCAGTTTCGGTAGGCGCGCTGGCCATCCAGGGCGAGCCGCACCATGTTCGGTTGGGAGTAGAGAGTCCTGATGATGGCCGACGATGCGCCGGTCGACCCTTCCGACGGCCCGGCGCCCTTGTCGAGAACGACGATGCGGTCGGACGTGCGGCGAGCGAGCTGATACGCGATCGAGGACCCGATGATGCCGGCGCCGATCACCACAATGTCCGCTGTCTGCACTGATTCCTCCCGTGTCGGGCTCTCTACTGTATCGACTTTCTCCTGTGGGCATGCGGGTCCTGGCGTTTTGAGTGCACCAGTGTCGAGGCCGTGACCCATTGCACCCAGACGATACCCACGACAACGAAGGCACGTTCCGAATACCCCGGATACCAGTGAGGTGTCGCGAGGAATCCGAGACCGGTCGCCAGGAACAGTCCCGCGTAGGCAAAGCCGAACCGTCGCCGTCTGGCCTGCTCGGGGGTGGTGGCCCAAGCGGTGAGTACCATCGCGAACAGCAGGGCAGTGAACGCCATCCCCCCTGTGATGTCGTGCAGCGCCCCGACGAACGTCGTCCATCCCCACTCGACGACGTCGTCGCGAAAGATCGCCGTGCAGATCATCAGAGTGCCGTGGGCGGCGAGCGCGATGCACGCGGGGTCATGGCGGCGGTTCGTGACCGACCGCAACCCATGGGCGAAACCAATGATGAGCAGGCCGTAGATCGCGAATCCGGTCGACATCGCCCATGGGTCGGAGATGCCCTGAGCGCTCAACTTGGAGATCGTGTCGGTGGTGGGATCGAGTTCCGGATGCTGGGCGAGTCCGATGAGAAATGCGAGTACGACGATCGGCGGGGCCAGCACCCCACCGATCAGCTCGAGCCGAGTCGATGGCATCCGACGCATGAGCGCCCGCGGCAGGATTCGAACCTGCGGCCTACTGCTTAGGAGGCAGTTGCTCTATCCCCTGAGCTACGCGGGCGGGACACGGGGAAAAGGGTAGAGAAAAGTCGGTGGGGGTGTGATATCGGCAGTGGTGTCGGCCGCTGTGGGGTCGGAATCGGGGTGAGCGGCGCTTGGGATCGTGGTCGGCGCGTTTCGGGGCTCGGTAGATCCGCTCGGCTTGGGGGTTTGGGAGGTTGCGACGGGTCAGGCTGTCTGGCCGGGCGGTATGCCGTGGAGTTCGCGGTGTCGCCAGAGGGCTTCGGCGCTACGTTGGAACGCCCACCCAAGTAGGTCGATGTGTTGGCGGTCGGCGCCTTTGCTGTGGGCCCGCTTGTCGGGGAGGGGCGATTTGAGTTGGCTGTTGACGTTCTCTGTGGTGCTGTGGTAGCCGCCGATGCCGATGCCGATCTCGGTGAGGGTGTTCTCGTCGAGAGCGCGCAGGTTCTCGGCCCGGCTGTAGCGATCGGTTTCTTCGTCGCAGTTACCTCCTCCGTGGTAATACCAGTTGGCGTTCGGATCGGCTCTCTTGGTGTCTTTGCCGGCGAGCGGGCGCAGTGTGGTTGCGTCCCCGGCGATGGCGTTTGTCTTGGATGGGCGGATCCAGCTGTCTTTGGAGGAGTCGAAGGCGCCCGCTCTGACAGACTTGTCGACACCGTCGCGTGCGAGGATCTCGTCGAGATCCGCGGAGACTTCAAGGATCGTGAGTTAGGTGTCGCGGATGCACCCAGGCGACAGCACGGCCCGTCCCTGCGAGACATTCGGGCTGGTCGGGCCCCACTCCTCGGTTTTCGGCCTTCCGGAGTGGGCAAAACTAGCGATCGACCGAGGGGTCAGACGCGCAAGGGCACTCTCGGTTGGATGGTTCTCTAGACTGAAGCGCAGCAGAGGGGAGATCGCCATGTCTCGAAAGACCTTCGGAATCGTCGTGGCGGTACTGGGCGTCGCACTCATCGTCATCTCGGCCCTGGCCGACGTGATCGGCCTCGGCGGTGGTGACGCTTTTGGTGTTCGTCAGATCGCCGGTGTGGTAGTCGGTGCCTTGGGTGCCACCTTTGGTGGCCTGGTGGTATTCCGGCAGTCGAAGAGCTAGTGCCTTGGCCGGTAACGTTCGGGGTGTCGATGCCGAGGCAGGGGCGTCTGGTCGCAAGGCCGCACAACGAAGGCGCACCTGCAGGTGCGTTGAGGCGGAGAACGC
>JAACED010000042.1 GCA_011682695.1 Gammaproteobacteria bacterium | reverse complement strand
CACTGCGTTTCCGTCATTGGCCTGGATGATGAAGGCCTGGTAGTCACCGCTAGTAATGGCATCCTGGATCTGGGACACTTGGGTATTGGCATCGAAATTCGGATCGAAAAATTTGACCTCGACCCCCAACTCCGCGGCACCCTCCTGGATGCCGGCCCAGGTCGCCTGAGCGAACCCGTTTGCTGCCGAAAAGCCAAAGAACGCGACCTTCTTCACCTCTTTCTCGGGAGCGGTCGTACTCTCGGGAGCGGTCGTACTCTCGGGAGCAGTCGTACTCTCGGGAGCGGTCGTGTCGCTGGATCCGCCGGCTCCGCAAGCCGCAGCAACCAGGGCGATCAGCATGACCAGTATCAACAGGCGAACCGGTTTTCTCACTGTGCTCTCCTCTGTCGGGGTTTCTGTGCTCCAATGCCGCAGTGAAGACCGAGGGTGAGCAACAGCCGGTTGCGCCCAGGTCCTCCTCCCCAGCACAGGCCGGGTCTTGACTCGGGAAGTGTGAAGAAGGTGGCACTCGTCAGGCCGGCATCATGATGAGACTGCCCCGCACTCGCCACCTTCACCTATGTCCTCCCCGTTCCGCATCACCGACGAGAACTGTCAGCATCAGGCGTAATGGCAACTGTATGCTCCGGCCCGTCGGTCGTCCTCAAACGATCGTCGCTGTTTTCTGGTGCCCGTTGCCACAGTTGTCGGGTCGAACACACTTGCCGGTGTCCATCTTTTCGCCGAACGCGCGACCAGAGTGAAGAATGACTCAACGATCGAACGGTGCAACGTCGCGCTCCCATTCCATAGGATCGGGCCGTAGTCGGCACCCGAATCGCCGACCACACCGGAGTAGGGCCATCAGGCCCGGACTCGCCGGCTTCCAGGCGGCGCGGAATACCGGTAGGTGTCGGCCTTGTGTCACGATCAGGGAGGAAAGCCTTGAAGAGGAACACGACCAGGATCTCTCCACCCCTCACCGCAGCCGAGGAAGAAGCGATCCTCGCCGAACTGCAAACAGTGCTCACCCGCCAACAGGATGCCTGGAATCAGGGCGACATCGACAGTCTTCTGACAACCTATTGGCACTCCGATGGAGTCAGATATGCCTCCGGGTCGCAGGTCCTGCGCGGTTTCGAGGCAGTGCGTGAGCGATTCCACGATGCCTACCCCGACAGGGCCGCAATGGGCCTTCTCGAGTACACCGATCTCGAGATCGAAATCGTAACCGGCGATCGTGCCGTCGTCTTCGGTCGCTGGCTGATCACGAGGGATACCGGCGAACTCGAAGGGCTCTTCACACTCCAGTTCGTGAAGTTCCCAAAAGGATGGCTGATGATTTCTGATCACACATCATCAGCCTGAGTGTCCAGGCAGCCACACGCGCTCTGCAACACGGCGCATGTTGCCCCCGAGAACCTTGGCGATATCGACTGGTTTATAGCCGAGCTCGCTCAGACCTTCCACGATCGCACCAATCGACTCCGGTGGCACGCACTCGATGAGCTTGTCGTAGTCGTTCCCCTCCGGCCAAAACGCTGGATCGGACAGGAAGTCACCAATATCGCCCTCACTCAGGTAGCCGGAGTCGAATCCGAGGCCGACATGATCGATCCCGGCAAGCTCCACGACGTAGTCGATACTGCGAACCATGGACTCGGCAGTAGGAGATCCGTCTCCAAGGAAGATGTTGATACCGTTGATACCGACCACTCCCCCGGTTTCGGCACATGCAACGATGAGGGCATCAGGGATATTGCGTTCGTGGTCCCAGAGGGCTCTCGGATTCGAGTGCGAGAAGATACACGGCTTCGTGCTGCGTTCGAGGACATCCATCGCTGTTCGGTAACCGGTGTGACTGAGACACTTGATCATGCCGACTCGATCCATCTCGTCTGCGACTAGCACACCAAACGGAGTCAACCCCCCATCGACCTCGTCGTGGACGCCGGAGCCCACGAGGTTGCGCCGATTGTATGCAAGTGCCATCCATCGGACTCCGAGTTCATACAACAGTTCCACGATGTCTGCCTGATCTCCGAGACAGAAAGCTCCCTCGATGTCGAACGCGATGGCCATCCTTCCTGTCGCTCTGGCCAGGTCTATCTCAGCAACAGAATCCAGCAGGATGAACTCGCTCTCGTGGCCTCGGATCCATCGCCGATAGAAGGAGGCCAGACGGACCACGTGTTCCAGACTCCGATCCGCATCGCCGATGTTGAGGAACGCCACGTCGAAACCTGCCGCGAAGTGCCGTCGAAGTTCTTCGATCGATCTGGTTCCGGGCGATGGCGTGGTATAGGTGTGATTGTCCCAGACGAGGAACTCGTCGAGCTGCAGCTTCAATGCAGCCTCCAGAGGCTCACGTCGCTGGTCGGCGCCTTCGCCGCAGGACGGGGTTCCCACCGTCGAGATGCGTGCCATGCATTACTCAGCGGGCTCCTGGGAGTCTGCCGAGTGATGCCGGTGCGTAGATCGGCGGCCGTGAGCATCGCTCGCAAGGCCGCACAACGAAGGCGCACCCTCCGGGGTGCGTTGAGGCGGAGAACGCCGCGAGCGGCGATGCACGGTCGTCGAGATGCGTGCCATGCATTACTCAGCGGGCTCCTTACCTTCCTCCGAGGACTCCGACACCCCTGGACACACACATTCATCGGCGCAGACGTCCCGGGTTCATCACCGACGCATCGACACCAAACTCGAGTAGCCGTTTTGGCACCGCACCTTCGACGATGAGTCCGGCAGCCAACGTCGCGGCGGCGGGGGACGTCTGAATACCCGTTCCCCCCTGGCCAACATACCAAAAGAACCCTTCGACATCCGGATCAAACCCGATCACCATCTCCCGGTCGTCGGCGAAGGTCCGGAGCCCGGCCCAGGAGGAACGGACAGAGCGGATATTCAGCGTCGTGGCTTCGTTGATCCGCTCGATTGCGAGAGCGATATCGAGATCGACAGGACGCGCATCGCAAGGCTCGGATGGAGACTCATCTGAGAGGGAACACAGAATCTGCTCGCCATCCGGCTTGAAGTAGTACTCGTCTCCAACGTTGACGACGAGGGGCCAGAGCCGGGAACCCTCGACACCCGAAGCCATGAAGACGGTTCGGCGGTGGGCGGTCAGACCAATCGGCCGCACGCCGGCTCTCGTCGCCACGACATCACCCCATGCTCCGGCCGCGTTCATGATGAACCGGGCGCGGACCTCTTCATCGCCCACCGTCACCACCCACTGGCCACTCTGCCTCGTGAACCTCGTGGCTGGTGCCGATGTCCGGATCTGGCTCCCGTTGCGCCTTGCTCCACGGATGAAAGCCTGATGCAGAGCAGCAACGTCCAACTCGGCCGCCCCCGGCTCCCACACGCCCGCCACTGCATGAGGCGAACGGAGAACGGGAACCATCGCGACGACTTCTTCAGCCCCCACCAGCCGAATCTGGGAGTTGGTCGCGTTCCCGAGCTCGGCGGCTGCATTGATCGCATCACGTTGGTCTTCACGCCCAACGATCAGCGCTCCTCGTGGTGTCATGAGCGGCCAGTCGACGAGGCCCTCTGGGGGATGCTCCAGGAAGGACCGACTTGCCTTCGTCAACGAACGGGCACCTTGGGCACCGTAGTTTTCGAAGTACTGGGCAGCCGACCGCCCGGTTGTGTGATATGCGAGCGTTGACTCCTGCTCGACGAGAAGCACGTCCATGTGCTCCGATAGAGCGTACGCAATCGATGCGCCGGCTATGCCACCGCCAATGACGAGAGCATCAGTCGAGGTCATCCTGCACCCTTTTCCGCAGCCAAGGCGAGAATCTTCCCGATTGGCCCATCCGCCGAATACAGCCAAGCGCGACTGATCTTTCCCTCCTTCACCTCTACAACGGAACAGCCGTGGAGATCAAGTGGCCCGAGTTGGTCTCGGATCTTTCCAGCCGGGGTCCCGACCATTCGCCAGCGGACGGCGGCCTTGGTTCGTTCTTCCACGATCCCCAGGATCTCTCGCCGATAGTCCGGGTACGCTTCGAACAGCGCGGCCATCGCAACTGCGTCACCCTCGGCAGAAGAGATGGCAGTGACTCCGTTCACGGTGATCTCGATGTCATCGGCCAGCAAACTGTCCATCGTTTCGTGGTCCTGCCGATTCTCCGCGTCGTTGTACGCTCGATAGACATCCCCCGCACTGGCCACCCTGGAAGCGCCGACCTCCCTCATGGCAACAGCCGCTCCAACAGGGAAATCATCGTTTCCGAGGCGACGGCACGAGCATCCGACTCGCCAAGCCGGTCGATCAACAGCGGACCGAGCCCGGCGAGGTCCGCAGGTCGTGCCATGTCTTCGAGGATCGATAGATCCTCGAGGTTGACCAACGCCTTGCCGAGGACAGGGTCGACTGTGTTGATGAGATCCTCGATGAAGTCCGGACCGAGCGCCACGTGCTCGGCGCCGACAAGTTTCACCGCGTGCTCGATATGATCCACGTAATGGGCAAGCGCCGGGTCGTCCGCGAGAAACGGCCCAAAGGCGTTCAAGCCGACGAACCCTCCGGACGCTGCAATCACCTCCACCTGGGAATCGGTCAGGTTTCGAGGATGCGGCTGAAGGGCCCGACAAGCCGAATGGGTCGCCACGAACGGCCTCGATACGAGTTCGGCAACGTGGGCAACACCTGCGTCGGAGAGGTGACTGACATCGACGACCATTCCGATACGTTCCATCTCCGCGATCGCTTCCACACCGAGCGTCGTCAGCCGCCCACCGGTTCTGCTCTCTCCGGTTCCATCGGCGAGCATGGTCCGCCGGTTCCAGGTGAGCGATGCGATCCGGACACCGAGGCGCCAGAAGGTGTCAATGACCGAAACGTCGGCACCGATAGGTTCGGCACCCTCCAGGGCCAGGATCATGGCGATCTGACCGTTGTCGATCGCCTTCCTCAGCTCATTCGACGTCTCCACAATCGCAACGTCGCTCCGATGTTCCTCGGCGAGCCACCGAGCCGTCTCGAGTACGAGGAGCGAACGCCGCAAGGCGCCTTCCCCGACGTGCTGCTCCTCCGTGAACACCGGTAGTACCTGCAGGACCACTCCGCCGGAGCGCAGCTGTGGCAGCCAGAAATCGCCAAACGGGTCCTGATACCCCCGTTCTCTCTGATAGTGGACGCCCAACAACAGATCGTTGTGGGCATCCGCCATGGGTATGTTGTTGTACACGATTCTCCTGACAGACTGTTCTGCTACGACGCGAGTGGACCCGCCGCCTTCACTTGTACCCTGCATCCTTCGCCGGGAACGTAGGTCATCGGCACCTCTAATACCGAGGTGATCCGTACCGTCTCAGGGGCTGCTCCTCCTCGGATGGCAGCCTCACGAGCAAGTTCCTTCGCTTCGTCGAGGCAAGCGTCGCGCCCCAACGTACCGTATCGGTAGACACGATCGATCGCACCCGACGCTTCGGCGATCGCTGCCCCGAAGGCGTTGGCGACCGAGTGGTACATCGGTCGAATGACCTTGGATGTGCCGGGGACATCATCGGCGATGAGGGGCGATCCACCCCCGACGGCGATGAGCGGAAGCTCTTGCCGGCTGGCCTTCATTCGGTCGGACAGCGTGTTGATCTGGCCGTCGACCCATGCGATGGCAGCCTCCGCTTTCTCCGCCGACAACCCGTTCAGCAACGCCGGGTCCCCGAATCCATGAAGTCTGCCCAACTTGACCGCGACGTCGGAGAGAGTCGTTGTCTGACCACCGGCCACGAGGGCTTCGGTCCCCACTCGATACCCGACCGAGTCGGGTCCGACCGTCACGTCGGGACCGGCGCCGCGCACGATCGTTCCACCACCCAGGCCGATCGAAACGAGATCCGGCATCCGGAAGTTGGTGCGGACTCCGCCCACTTCTACGGCAAACGCGGACTCACGCGGGAACCCGTTGACGAGTATCCCGACATCAGTGGATGTCCCTCCAACATCGAAAACGAGCGCATCAGAGATGCCGGCCAGGGCACACGCACCCCGCATCGAATTGGTGGGCCCGGAGCCAACCGTCAGAATCGGGAATCGAACGGCCTCATCCGTGGTCATCAGCGTCCCGTCATTCTGAGTCAGGTACGAGTCGACGCTGAGTCCCTGGTTGGCAAGTGCTGCCTGGAAACCTTCCACGACACGCCTCGCGACACCGAGGAGCGCAGCGTTGAGGACGGTGGCGTTCTCACGTTCCAGCAGGCCGAGTGTGCCCACTTGATGACTGAGGGACACGTCGACCGAGTCTCCCAGCCTCTCCTTCAGGATCTCGCGAGCCTCGAACTCGTGGTCGAAACTCGCCGGGCTGAAGGCACATGACACCGCGATCGCCGACACGTTCCCTTCGCATTCGGCGGCAAATCTGCGGATCGCATCGATGTCCAGCGGGGCGATTTCCCGTCCGTCGTATTCGTAGCCGCCACCGACGATTGCCACAGGACCAATCACCGCCTGATGGAGGTCATCGGGCCAAGCGGCGCTGGGCCGGACAGCGAGCGATGATGGCGCCGCGAGGCGAAGCACGCCGACTCGGCCGAGCTCACGCCGCTGAATGATCGCGTTCGCCGGATGAGTGGTTCCCAACATCGCCTTCGTGATGGCGCTGCCATCGACCTCCCCGACAACCACGCCAAGTGCCGTCGCGATCCCGTCGAGGGGATCCGGTGTCGTGGGGGTCTTGGTCGAGGCAAGCATCGCGCCTGCCTCGTCGACGACGACCGCGTCGGTGTTGGTGCCTCCGACGTCGATCCCAACGCGAAGCTTCTTCATACGGCTTCACCTCCCAATGGGGAATAGTCCACGTCGTAGCCGAACGCCCGCGGACCGACGACATCGAGCATCCCGGGCTGGTGCCACTCCGGAGCACACGGAAGGCCGACGACGTCCAGTCGCTGACCGTATGCCAGAGTCTCCGTGGTGATCGGCTCCGAAGTCTCGTGGTCCAACAGACAGATCAAATCTGGAACACTGATGACCGGCTGCCCGTCCTCGAAGGCGATGAGGTTCTCGTTCTGGATCTCCACGGCCATTTGCCGGCCGGGATCGTCGAGGTGTTCGAGAGTCACAGTTCCGCGCGCAAACCCTTCGGTGGTTCGCCGATCGATATCGATCACCTTTCCGGTGAAGACCTTTCTGCCGTTGGTAAAGGCCATGAACTCTTCGTAGGCGCCCTCCTCGCCGCGTTGAATGGCGGCAAGACGGCTGCCAACGTCGATGCAATAGCTCATGGAACCGAGGATTCCATGAGCTGCTATCTGCTGCACCGTCAGTGGATAGCACGAGATGGCATTGGCCAGACCCAACGAGATCACTGCTCCGCGAGCGAGAGTCTCGGCGATCTGATTGGTCGTCGTCTCGAAGACGGCCAGATTCCCCTTCTCGTCGGCGATCGAGAGGGGCGCTGCCTTGAGTCCGGCAAGTGTGAAGACCGTCATCTCGATCTGTGGGAACGCTCGTCGCATCGAATCGGCATCGATGACCGGCAGTCCCATCTCGGCAGCAGTCGCGAGGGGTATCAGGGTGTTCATTCCCCCCACCTCGATCGGCATGAGAGCGACAGGGTCGCTGCCGAGATACTTGGCCATGGCCTTCACGGCGGACATGAACTCCGTGCCGGCCGGGATCTTCTCGAGGATCACAGTCGGCGCTCCGATCACCGCCGTGGTCAAGACAAGTCCGTCTTTCGGAAGCTCCGATGGCTCCACGACCTTCACCGGACCATGATCCTCGATGGCTTGTCTGACCATGAGTTTCGCGATGTACGGATCGCCACCGCCACCTGTGCCCAGCAGTGTCGCTCCGAGCGTCAGATCGTCGATGTCATCCACAGTGATAGTTCTCATGTTCCCCTTTCCGGCTCTGGAAACGAGCCCGCTTCGTTCTCTACGACGATTGTCATCCTCTGCGAGCCTGCGACCATGCGTCGATGCCGACCGCGCCAAGGATCACGGACCCCTGAACCACCCTCTGGAAGATTGGATCGATCTGATGGAGGTTGAAGCCATTGATCATGATGGCGATGAACAGGGCGCCCAACACCGTTCGCCACACGGCGCCTTCACCCCCTGCGATCGATGTCCCGCCAACGACGATGGCGGCGATGACCGCAAACACGAAAGAGAAACTGTCTGAAGGCTGTGCACTCATGGTCCGAGCGGCCGAAAGTGTGCCGGCGAGACCTGCGGCAAGACCCCCAAGGGCAAACGTGGCAGCAACCACCCAGCTGACGCGGACACCGGCGAGGCGAGCTGCCTCTGCATTGCCGCCGGCGGCGTAGACGTAGCGGCCGAATCGTGTCCGACTGAGCACGAACCAGCTGATCGCGATCACGGCTATGGCCACATACGTCGTAATGGTCAGCCCAAATACTCTCGTGCGTGCGATCGCGGAGAAGTCGTGGTTGGCAGGCCGCAGGATGCTGCGCTCACTGATAACGAAACCGTATCCGAAGATGATGAAGGAAGTTGCCAGAGTGGCGATGAAGGAGTTGACCTTCAACACGGACACGACGAGCGCGTTGAACGCACCAAACACAAGTCCGGCGAGGAGCCCGGCGAGGATACCGATGATGATGGAATCCGTGGCATTCTCGAAACGAAGTGCCGTCAGTCCAGAGGCAATCGCTATTGCCGACAGGGAAACGTCGAACCCGCCGGCGATCATGGTGAGCGTCGCCACCGACGCGGCGATGAGAAGCGCCGCCTGCTGATCAAGGATGTTTCGAAGGTTTGTGGGCGTCAAGAATCCGTCCGTCGTGACTGTGAGGAGAAGGAACAGAGCCGCGGTCACCCATACGATCCCGTAGCTGCGGAAGCGGTGCACCCAAGTGGACACCACGTACCCCTGCTCAGGGAGCGATGCTGTCAGAATTTCATCACTCATTTACCCCGTACTCCTGTTCCTGTCCCGAATGCGGCCCCGACCACTTCTTCCTCAGTGGCCGTATTCGCATCGATTTCCTCGACGATGCGGCCCTCTCTCATCACGAGGATCCGGTGCGCCATGCCCATGACTTCTTCCAACTCCGAAGAGATGATGAGCACAGCAGACCCCTGCTGTGCGACCTTGATGAGTAGGGCGTAGATCGCCCGTTTTGCACCCACATCAACACCCCGCGTCGGTTCGTCGGCTATCAGGATCCGAGGTCGATGCAGCAGCCAACGCGCGAACAGGGTCTTCTGCTGATTGCCTCCCGACAACGACCGCATCACCGATTCGGTCGACGCACCCCGGACCTCGACGGCTTCGATCAAGGCCCGGCACTGTCCCACTTCTTTGGTCCCGTCGATGATCCCGAATCGTGAGAACCTGCCGAGATGTGGCAACGTGACATTCTCCCGTACCGAACGGGCAGGTACGAGACCTTGGTCCTTCCGCGACTCCGGAACCATGGCGATACCGTTGGCGATGGCGTCGCCCGGCGATCGGATCACTTGAGCAGAGCCATCGATCCACACCGACCCTGAGTCGTATCCGTCCGCGCCGAAGACGGCGCGGGCAACTTCGCTACGCCCCGAACCGACGAGGCCGGCGAGCACAACGATCTCGCCCCTGCGTACCGTGAACGAGACGTCCCGGAACGCGCCTCTCCGGGTCAAACCTTCGACACGAAGGACTTCGGGGCTGTCGATCGGCGGCAGTTGTTTCGGCGGGAATGTCGACTCGAGACGCCGGCCGATCATCGCTTCGATGAGCGAGTCGTGTGTCTCCTCCGAGGTTGGGCCTGTGCGGACGATCTGTCCGTCGCGCATGATGGTGACCACATCCGCGAGGGCGAGCACTTCGTCCAGCAGGTGCGAGACGAACACCACCGTCGTCCCCGACTCTTTGAGTCGACGAACGACAGCGTGCAGGTGCTCGGCCTCCGACGTTGACAGACGAGCCGTCGGCTCATCCATGAAGATCAGGTCTGCCTGCCTCGCCAGCGCCCGAAGGATCTCCACCTTCTGTTGCTCGGCGATCGTGAGGAACCGCACGAGGCGCTCCCGCGGGACCCCGATACCGGAACGCTGAACGAGGTCTTCATATCGCCTCTGTAACACCGAACGGAGAACTACAGGACCGGCGTGGTCCTCGATTCCCAGAAACACGTTCTCCAGGACCGTTCGTGCCGGTACCAGAGACAGTTCCTGAGCGATCGTCGTGATGCCATGCTCGAGTGCGTGTCGGGGCGACCGGAATACGACCGGTCGCCCCGACACCTTGAGCACGCCCTCGTCCGGGGGCAGGACTCCGGCAATGATCTTGCCAAGAGTCGATTTGCCGGCCCCGTTCTCCCCCACAAGAGCATGGATCGTTCCGCGCTCGACCTTCAGGTTGGCTCGGTCGACCGCCTGGGTTGCGCCGAAGCGCTTCCCGATCCTTTCGAGCTCGATGTGGGTGACAGCGGGGACAGGCACGACTGCTCAGCCCTGCCACTCCGCGGTGAACTTGTCAACGTTGTCTCTGGTCACCAGACCGTTGTCAGGAAGCGTGGCCAGAGGATCGATTCCCCCTTCGTGGTTGCCATTGAGCACGGCGTCCACCATCGCTTCCATGGCAAGGCGACCTTCGGTTCCGGGCGCTCCAAACACGTCACCAAACCAGCGACCATCTGCAATGGCCTCCAGAGCCGGCACGGAACCTCCCAGACCGATCAACTTGACGGCATCCAGCCTTCCCTCATCCGCGAGGACGATCTCAACACCTTGAATCGGCTGATCAGCCCCAACGACGACCTCGAACTCGGGGGTCGCCTGCATGATGTCCTGCATGGCGGTCATACCCTGCTCGGGGCCCAGGTACTTTCCCTCGCCCTCGGCAACGACCTCGATCGCCGGATTCTGGCTGATCACGGCATCGAAACCCTGTCTGAGAGCAGTGTCGATCGGGGTGCCTTTGATACCGTAGAAGTACACCACTCGACAAGGATCAACGCCCTCGCACGCCTGCAGTGTCAGCTCGCCCATGCGTTCTCCCGATCGGAGAGGAGGAGCCAGTATGGAGGCGGCGAAGCCCTCGACCTGGGGGTCGGGTGTGTCCAACTTGGGTCCGACGACCTGGTTCAGAACCACGACTTCCATGCCCCGATCCATCGCATCCTGCAGATCAGGGATCAGGCCTTCGCCAAAGATCCCGCACACCACGACTCCGGCATAGTCACCCGAGGCGATGATGTCCTGAAGCTGCTGTGTCTGTGTCTCCGGATTGAATTGCCCGTCGAACTCGACGATCTTGAATCCTGTGGCATCAGCCACCTTCTCCATCTCGGCCTTCGACGACAGCAGCCAAGTGTTGGCCGAACTGGCCGACAGATACGCAATGTTGATCGGTTCCGCGGGAGCAGTCGTCTCCGTCGTCTCCGGTGGCGCTGTCGTCGTCGATGCTGCTGTTCCCTCCGATGTGGTAGGTGAAGCGGCAGCGGTCGAAGTCGTCTCTTCGCCTTGCGTACCGCTGCTACACGCAGCGGCCACCAGGGCGAGTACGATCGCCATGACCCAGATCAGAATCGGCTTTCTCGAGTTCGTCCTCATATTCCATCCTCCCAATGACTCATATCCCGGATTCAGGCCCGGGCATGGTGAGTAAGAAACGTACAGCCGTCGCGACGCTTCCACCCTCGACAACTATCGGACTTCCGCCCACCGCAGTTAGGCGTATGTCGCACGCGGAACCGATCCGTTCCACCCGACGGTCGCGTGTGCACTTGAACCCTGGGCTCGTAGGTACCCTGACGGTGCTTACGAGCCCAGGGTTCAGCGGTGCAGCCAAGAGAAATCGGTGTTGCCGCCAGAGATGATCACGCCAACCCGCAGGCCGGTGACGCGTTCCCCCATCTCCCGAACGCCCGCCAAGCTCGTCGCCCCGGACGGCTCGACCACCAACTTCATTCTCTCTGCGAAGAATCGCGCCGCTGCGACGATCTGATCTTCGGACACTGTCACGATCTCGACCTTGCGCTCTCGCAAGATCTCGAATGCCAACTCCCCCATCCCGGTCAACAACCCGTCGGCGATGGTCGCCGAATGGGGCACCCTTGGCTGGAAAAACCCGCTGACCAGCGATCGATACGCATCGTCGACCAACTTGGGTTCGGCCCCCACTACCGCGCCTGAGGGAAGGAGCGCTTCGGCCACCAGCGCCGTGCCCGACAGCAGGCCTCCCCCTCCGATCGGTGCAACGAGAAGATCCAGACCCTCGACCTGGGCCACCAGTTCCAATGCAGCAGTGCCCTGACCGGCGATCACCGCCGGGTCGTTGAACGGATGGACCATCGTCGCTCCCCGCTCGGCACGAACCCGTGCGGCGGTGATCTCCCGCTCCGGCTGAGGGCAGAACACCACGTCGGCCCCGTAGCCGCGAACTGCGTCGACCTTGATCCGTGGAGCCGTGTCCGGCATGACGACGGCACAGGGGATCTTCCGGATCGACGCCGCATAGGCGAGCGCCTGCCCATGATTCCCCGACGAGTGCGTCACCACTCCGCGAGCGGCCGTGTCCTCGTCGAGGGAGAGGACGGCGTTCATCGCTCCCCTGGCCTTGAAGGCACCGACCTTCTGGAGGTTCTCGCACTTGAAGAACACCGATGCGTCGAGATCACGGTCCAGCGTTGCGGAGGTCATGATCGGAGTGCGATGTACGAAACCGCCGATCCGATCCGCGGCGGCCGACACGTCATCGAACGCAGGAAGTCTGCCCACCGGGCGAGTGTACCGGCGCTGTTTCAGCGCCCCGCACGCAGCGTGCGCTCGTGGACCCAGTCCTCACCCCGTAGATAGCCTCGGATGCCTGCGGACAGGGCGAACCGGAGCGGTTCCGGAGGCCAAGGGATCAGTCGCCGCCCCACGAACCAGACGCTGGTCAGATCGGTGTCACGCTCGAGCACCAGATCGGCAATCGTTTTCCCATTGAGCTGAGACAGCGACACGCCGTGCCCGACACAGCCGATCGAGTACACGACCCTCCGGTCCCCCAAGAAACCGATGGCCGGCGCCATGTCGACCGGCACCGACACCGGCCCACCCCATCGATCCGTAAACCTCACACCCGCAAGAGACGGGAAGATTTCGACGACGTCACTCTCGAGGTCTTGAAACACCCGCTCGTTGAGATCGCGATCCATGTCGTTCCCATACGTGAGCGACACGTCGCTCCCTCCCATCGCCAAGCGGTTGTCGGCGGTGAGCCTGAAGTAGTGCACGAGGTTGCGGGCATCCTCGATGCCCTGCCGGTTCGACCACCCAATGGCCCCCAATTGCTCATCGGAGAGCGGTTCGGTGACAACCATATGCGTGAAGACGGGTGCCTGGGAGCGACGTAACTCCGGCAGCAGATGCGAGTAGGCGTTGGTGGCCAGCACGACTCGATCCGCAGTGACCGTTCCTCTCGGAGTCTCGAGTCTGAAACGCTCACTGCGACCGATCTGCTCGACCGGACTGCGCTCATAGATCACCGCACCGGCTTCCTGGGCGATTCTCTTCAGCTCCCGCACGTGCTTGGCCGGATTCAGGAGGCCGGAGCGGGGTTCCCACCAGGCACCGAGGAACAAGGGGGAATCGACCTCCTCCCGCACCCGATCGGCATCCCACCACTCGAGGCCGGTGATGCCCATGTCCGTGAGCAGTTTCATATCGTGCTGGATGCGTTTGGCGTAGGCGGGAGTGGTTGCCACCCGGAGAAACCCAGGGAACCAGTAGTCGGATTGAAGGTTCCGACTGCGAACCAGGTCATCGACGTAGTCGACCGCCCGCTCCATGTATCGATGGGCCTCCACGGTCCGCTGGACCCCGAAGCGGAACTTGGTGACGGCCGGTTCGAGTCCGAAGAGCGTCATGGAGAAGCCGCCGTTCCGGCCACTCGCTCCGTAGCCGATCACCTCACCTTCCAGGACCGCGACTCGCAGCGTCGGCTCGAGCAGCCGCAGGTTGTAGGCGGTCGAGAGTCCGGTGAAGCCGCCGCCAACGATGGCCACGTCGACATCCACCGATTCGGTCACCGGATCATTCGGCGTGTAGGGGCCATAGGTGGCGAGCCAGAACGATTTGTCTGCATGGATATCCTGCACGTCAATCGAGTCTACGCCCAGCCGAATCATCTCGCCGCGCAACTCCACATAGACCTTCATGCTTCGATACCCTCTGTACCGACAAGCCGGGGAGATCTTCGTGAATATCGACCGATTCGTACAGCAACTCCCGGACACCGACCCCACCGAGACCAAAGAGTGGCTCGACTCACTCGACCAGCTCATCGCCATCGAAGGCAAGACCCGGGCACGCTATGTGCTCTCTCGCATGTTGATGCGCGCCAGGGAACAGCAGGTCGGGATCCCCGCCACGATCAACACCCCCTATGTCAACACGATCCCGACCGGGGAACAGGCATGGTTCCCGGGAGACGATGCGCTCGAAAAGCGCATCCGGAGGTTCATCCGCTGGAACGCAGCCGTCATGGTCGTGCGTGCCAACCATGCAGCCGAAGGAATCGGAGGCCACCTGTCGACGTTCGCTTCGTCGGCTGCCCTCTACGAAGTCGGCTTCAACCACTTCTTCCGAGGTAAAGCCGACGGATCCCCCGGCGACCATATCTACATCCAGGGCCACGCCGCCCCAGGCATCTACGCCCGTGCCTTCCTCGAACGCCGTCTGACCGAGGACCAACTCGACCGCTTCCGACTCGAGGTCGGCGGCCAGGGCCTCTCGTCGTACCCACACCCCCGACTTATGCCGGACTTCTGGGAATTCCCGACCGTGTCGATGGGATTGGGTCCCCTCAACTCCGTCTACCTGGCCCGTTTCAACCGCTACCTCCACAATCGCCACATCGACGACACTTCACAGTCACGTGTCTGGGCGTTCCTCGGCGACGGGGAGATGGATGAGCCCGAATCACTCGGCGGAGTGAACATCGCGGCACGCGAAGGCCTCGACAACCTCACATGGGTCATCAACGCCAATCTTCAGCGCCTCGACGGGCCGGTGAGGGGCAACGGAAAGATCATTCAGGAATTGGAAGCTATGTTCCGTGGTGCCGGCTGGAACGTCATCAAGGTGATCTGGGGATCCAGCTGGGATGAGTTGCTCGCAAGGGACATCGACGGCGTCCTCGTCAACAAGATGAACAGCACCCTCGACGGCGAGTACCAAAAGTACGCCGTCGAGTCCGGCGAGTACATCAGGGAGAACTTCTTCGGTCCGGACCTCCGTTTGCGCAAACTCGTCGAACACCTCAATGACGACCAACTGCGGAAACTTCCTCGTGGCGGACATGACTACCACAAGATCTATGCGGCGTACCGTGCAGCGGTCGAGCATGAGGGTCGCCCGACGGTAATCCTCGCCAAGACGATCAAGGGTTGGACCCTCGGTCCGTCGGTGGAGGCTCGTAACGCAACTCACCAGATCAAGAAACTCACCGGCCGCGAGTTGACCGTGCTGCGGGACCGCCTCCACCTGCAAGAGGAGATCCCCGACGAGATGCTGACCGAAGACAGGGAGCCGCCGTACTACCGGCCACCGGTGGGCACTCCCGAGTACGAGTACCTGATGAACCGCCGCAAGACGCTTGGCGGTTCGGTCCCCAAACGGAGTGCCAGAATCCGCAGGCCGATCGAACTGCCGGGACCGGACCCCTTCTCCGAATTCGATTCCGGCTCAGGTACTCAAGAGCTCTCGACCACGATGGCGTTCACCCGGCTGCTCCGCAACCTGGCTCGCCACGAGACGTTCGGCCCCAGAGTGGTCCCGATCATCCCTGACGAAGGCCGCACATTTGGGATGGATTCGCTGTTCAAAGAGTTGAAGATCTACGCGCCATACGGACAGCGCTACGTCCCCGTCGACGCAGGACTCCTCCTCTCCTACGAAGAGGACACCGACGGCCAGATCCTCGAAGAGGGGATCACCGAAGCGGGAGCGATTGCTTCCTGGACCGCTGCGGCAACGGCGTATGCGAACCGGGGCGTGCCGATGGTGCCGTTCTACACCTTCTACTCCATGTTCGGCTTCCAACGCATCGGCGACTTCGTGTGGGCGGCGGCCGACGCCCGAGCCCGAGGGTTCCTCATGGGAGCTACGGCGGGACGTACGACGCTGCTCGGCGAGGGTTTGCAGCATCAGGATGGGCACAGCCTCCTGCTCGCCTCGACTGTCCCTTCGTGCGAAGCGTACGACCCGGCGTTCGCCTATGAACTGGCCACAATCATCGAACGGGGTATCGAGCGCATGTACGGTGGCGAAGGAGAGGATGTCTTCTTCTACATCACCCTCTACAACGAGAACTACGCCCAGCCTCTGAAACCTGCCGGAGTCGAACAGGGCATCATCGACGGCCTCTATCGATGGGCAGCGGCGCCCGAAGAGCCATCGCACAGGGCGACCATCCTCTTCTCGGGAACGGCCCACACTGCGGCCCGAGACGCCCGGCGCGAATTGGCCGAGCACTACGACGTCGGTGTGGAGCTGTGGAGCGCCACGTCCTACAAGCGTCTTCGCGAAGAAGCGCTCTCCATCGAACGCTGGAATCGATTGCACCCGGGCAGCGAACTTCGAGTGCCGCTTGTTACCCGTCTCCTCGGCAACACCTCTGGTCCGACCGTTGCCGTGACGGACTTCCTCAAAGCGGTCCCCGACCAGATCGCCCGCTGGGTGCCTCGCCGGTTCGTCCCGCTCGGTACCGACGGATACGGGCGCAGCGACACCCGGGAGGCATTGCGACGGTTCTTCGAGACCGACACCGGGCATGTCGTCGTCGCCGTGCTGTCCGCCCTCGAGGCCGAGGGTGCGATTCCGGCTGAAGTCGTCAGCGATGCGATCGACAGATACGGCATCGATCCCGACGCACCCGACCCGCGCACCTCCTGGCCTGAAGTGGGCGAGGACTGAGAGGTCCGTTGTCGTAGGCTCGCTTCGCGAGCGGTACCGGGTACGAGGTACGGAGTACGAAGTACCAGGTACCTCGACAAGCGATGCACAGTCGTCGAGGTGTGTGCCATGCATTACTCGGCGGGCTCCGGGAGTCTGCCGAGTGATGCCGGTGCGTAGATCGGCGGCTGTGAG